>CAXTJW010000022.1:0-21014 GCA_964244305.1 uncultured Acetobacteraceae bacterium | reverse complement strand
TGTTCCGAGCGGATACTCAGAGCGTTTCGGCCGGGAAAATCTGCACCTGCACCGGCGTCGGCCGAAACCCGTTGCAGGGATTGTTGACCTGCGGACAGTTCGAGATGACGCAGAGCACGTCCATCTCGGCCACCATCTCCACCGCCGAACCCGGCGCCGAAATGCCGTCATCGACCACCAGATCCCCATTCGCCGCGATCGGGACATTCATAAAGAAGTTCAGGTTGGGCACGATGTCGCGCTTGGTCATGCCGTAGCGCGACAGCTCCGTGCAGAAGTTCTCCCGGCAGGCGTGCTGGAACTTGGTCTCATGGCCGAACCGCACCGTGTTGCTCTCGCACGAGCACGCCCCGGCCGAGGTGTCGTGCCGGCCGCAGTCGTCGGCGGTGACGCGCAGCATCACCCGGCCCTCGTTCGACATCAGCCGGGTGCCGACGGTGACGTAGGCCGAGCCCTGGCGGCGCAACGTGTCCTGCGCGCTGTAGCGCTCGCCATAGTCCTCGGCATTGTAGAATAGGGTGTCGATCGCCTGCTGCCCATGCGTGTCGACCAGGCGCAGCGTCTCGCCCCGGCGCACGATGCCGGACCAGGGTTGGCGGGCCGGGATGGCCCGGTCGAGCCGCGGCGGGGCAGGGGCTTGCTGCGGCGAGCCGTCGAATTGCGTCATACGATGCGCTCCGCGAGGGCGGCTTCGGTGTTCTCGAACCCGCGCCGCGCCTCGGGCGAGGCTGTGCGGCACGGGTCGTCGCTGGCCGGGGCGGCCCCGTGCGAACGCACCACCGCGATGGCGCCGGGCGTATAGGACGGCGCCGGGTCGAGCGGATGCGGCGCCATGGAAAGGGCGATGCGCAGGTCCATCTCCGCCCGCAGTTCGACGAAATCGCCGCCCCGGCGCACGCCGCCGCGCCAGGTGAAATGCCCGTCCGCCGCGACCGAAACCGGCGCAAAGAAGGTGACGCACGGGGCGATGTCCCGGCGCGACAGGCCGAGTTTCAGCGCCGCCAGGATGAGATTGTCGCGCGTGTTGCGGAATGGGCCTGGGCCGTATTGCGCCAGCGTGCTCGCGGCGTCGGACCCGCCCATCAGCGCGTCATGCGCGCCGCTGCTGTCCTCGACGATCGACAGAACGACCCGGCCCATGTCGGAAAACAGCACCCGCCCGCAGCGCAGCTCCGCCGACCATTGGATTTTCACGGTGTCTGCGTGGTTCAGCCGCTCGGACGCATCGTGCAGGTTCCAGGCGAGCAGCGCCGCCGCGCCGGTGCCGTCGACGTTCACGAGCCGCAGCCGGTCGCCCCGGCGCAGGACCAGCGTCGTGTACCAGCCTCCCGGCACCGTCTCGCGCAGGGTGATACGGGCCTCGTCGACCGGCGCCTCGTCAATCCGGCTGGGCATCAGGGCGGCGGCGACCTGGGTGCCGGCGGCCTTCAGCGCTTCGTAGCGGCGGCGGTGGGCCTCGGCCTGCTGTTCGGCCGCTGGAGAAAGCTCCATCGCCTATGGCTCCAACAAGGCACGGGCCAGGCTCAGCAGCGCGCCCCCTGGCCGCCGCAATTCGTCGATGATGGTGAAATGGTCCGCATGGGGCACCGGGAGCAAAGCGCCGGGCCGATGCTGGGCGGCGCGATGCGCATGCAATGCGCGGCTGTCGCCCACCAGCGCCGGCAGCTCGGCGGAGCCGTAGGCCACGCTCATCGGCTTGTCCGGCGCGGGCAGCCGCAGCGGCGACAGGCTCGCGACCTCCTCGTCGGTCAGCGACAGCTTCTCGTTCAAATAGGTGTCGCGCACCGGTCCCAGCTCGAACACCCCGGAGATCGGCATCGCCGCCGTGACGGACGGATGCGCCAGCGCCATGGCGGCCAGGTGCCCGCCCGCGGACCAGCCCGCCGCCACGATGCGCCCGGTGATGCCATGCGCCGCGCCATGCCGGGCCAGCCAGTCGAACGCCGCATGGATCTGCCCGACGATCGTCGCGAGCGACGCCTCGGGTGCCAGCGTGTAGCCCGGCAGCGCCGCCGACCAGCCGGACGCCAACGCGCCCGCCATCACCGCCGCCGCCCCCTCGCGGTCGTTGCGCTGCCAGTAGCCGCCATGGATGAACACGAGGCAGTCCGACCCGGGCGCGCCGGGGAACAGGTCCCACGCCTCGCGCTGGCTGGCGCCATAGGCGAGGTCCAAGTGCTCCGGCCGCGCCGCCCGGAAGGCCAGCGACTCCGCGCGCAACGCCTCGACATACGCCGGGCCGCCGGGACAGGCGGCGGTGTTGTTGTAGGCGGCGTCCCGCTCCGCATGGCTCATGCGGCCCCAATCGGCAATCGTCATCGCGGTCTCCCGAGTTTCAAGCAAGCACCTTGGAATGGTTGGAATGCAGCAGCGCCGACAGCTCCCGGCGCAGCGCGTTGAACTCGGGCGAGGATACGTCGCGCGGACGCGGCAGCGCCACCCGCACATCCTGGACGATGCGGCCGGGGCCGGGCGACATCACGACCACGCGGTCGCCGAGGAAAATGGCCTCCTCGATCGCATGGGTGACGAACACGACCGTGAGGCCGGTGCTGGCCCACAGTCCCAGCAGCTCGTCCTGCAGCCGCTCCCGCGTCATCGCATCGAGCGCGCCGAAGGGTTCGTCCATCAATACCACGCGGGCGTCGTTCGCGAGCACGCGGGCGATGGCGACGCGCTGCTTCATGCCGCCCGAGAGCTGGTGCGGGTAGGCGTCGGCGAACGCGCCCAGCCCGATCATGTCCAGGAAACGGGTGGTGATCTCGTTGACTTCCGCCCGGCTCTTGCCGCGGCTCGCTGGGCCGAAGCCGATGTTCCGCCGCACCGACAGCCAGGGGAACAGGCCGTAATCCTGGAACACCATGCCGCGCTCCGGCCCTGGCCCCTCCACCCGCTTGCCGCGCACCTGCACCGAGCCGGCGCTGGCGGCCTCGAACCCGGCGATGATGCGCAGCAGCGTGGACTTGCCGCAGCCCGACGCGCCGATCAGGCAGACGAACTCGCCATGCGCCACGTTGAGCTGCGCATCCTGCAACGCCACGATCTCGCCCGCCGGCCCGGCGAAGCGCTTGGTCACGGCATCGACAATAATCGCGTCAAGCATGGGGTGCATCAGGCATGCTGCGGGCTCCAGCGCAGCACCCGGCGGCCGAGCCACAGCACCGCTTGGTCCGACAGGAACCCCACCGCGCCGATCGTCACCATGCCGGCGATGACGATCTCGGTGCGGCTGAGCTGCCGCGCGTCCATGATCATGGCGCCGAGCCCCGTCTCGACGCCCGTCATCTCGCCGACCACGATCACCACCCAGGACAGCCCGAGGCCCAGCCGCAGCCCGGTAAAGATGCCCGGCATCGATGCCGGCAGCACGACGCGGAGGAACATCGCCGAGGGCGTGGTGCCAAGCATGGCGGCGGCCTCGAACAGCCGCGGCTCGACGCTGCGCACGCCGAACACGGTGTTGACCAGGATCGGGTAGAACGCGCCGAGCGCCACCAGGAAGAACGCCGAGCGCGGCCCCAGCCCGAACACGATCATGGACAGCGGCAGCCAGGCGGTGACCGGGACCGGACGCAATACCTGCAGCGCCGGGTCGAGCAGCGCGCGGGCGAGCCAGACGCGGCCGATCGCCATGCCGAGCGGCAGCGCCACGATGGCCGCCAGCAGGAACGCGCCATACACCCGCGAGGCGGAGGCGATCAGGTGCGTCGCCAGCATGCCGCTGAAGGCGTCGTCGTTGATGCCGCCGAACGCGAGATCCCACAGCGCCACCGCGACCTCCCAGGGGGCGGGGATGAGCCGGTAGCCGCTGCCCCGGGTGGAGGCCCACCAACCGAACAGCGCCAGCAGCGGCAAGGCCAAGGCGAGCGGAAGCGCATAGCGTTGGGCGCGGCCAGGGAACGCGCCCGGCATCACGCGGTCTGGGCCACCTCGTCCGAGAACCGGGTATCGAGGAAGGCGAAGTCGGGCAGCGCGCGGATCTGCTTCGCCTCCAGCATATGCTCCGCGTAGGCCTTGGACTGGACGACCATCTCCGGCGTCATGCGCCAGTTCAGCTCGACGTTCGGCAGCGACACTGCGATCGCGTCCCGCTTCTGCCCGAGTTTCGCGACCGTCATTGCGATCATCTCGTCCGGATGGCTGGTGGCGAACTCCGCCGCCTTTTTCTGCAGCAGCACCATAGCGCGCACGAGGTCCGGCCGTTCGGCCACGTTGTCGCGGTGGGTCGCCAATATCTGGTTCAGGCTGCCCATCGGGGTCGAATACGGATACTCGACGATTTTGCCGACCCCCGTGCTGATCGACACGCCCGGCGCAGGTTCGGCGCCGACATAGGCGTCCACGTCGCCGCGGGCGAGCGCCGTGTGCATCTCGCTGAAGCTGACGCGCACCGGGGTGATGTCGCGCACCGACATGCCCTCCATGCGCAGCCGGTCGAGGATGAAGACCTCCTGCGTCGAGCCGGGCCAGATCGCCACCCGGCGTCCGCGCAAGTCCTTGAGGCTGTCGATGGCGCCGTCCTTGCGGGCCACCACGGCCATGCCCTTGTTGCAGACGGAGCCGACCACCGTCAGCGGCTCGTGCGCGGCGGCCCCCAGGATCGACGCCGCGATGCCGAAGGTGCCGAAGTCGACCGACTTGGTGACGACCGCGCTCTTGCCGTCGGTCGGGCTCTCGAAGGCGATGACCTCGACCCGCATGCCGTCGGGCACGAACTTTTCGTAGAAATACGGGGTGATGGCATGGATGAGCTTCAATGTGCCCATACGCACCACCGTTTCCGCCCGGGCGCCCTTGGCGATGAACGGTGCGGCGAGGCCAGCAGCCAGTACGACGCGGCGGGTAACGGTCATGGGAGGTTCTTTCTTGGAAAAGGGCGTGTCGAACAGGCGAGCAAGCGGTGTGCCAGGTCGGTAGTGCGTCATTTACAGACAGCTGCACCGTTGCAGGGCTGAGCGTCGGCTGCTTGCAACCAGCATCGTCATTGCGAGGAGCGCTTGCGACGCGGCAATCCAGGACCACACGCGCGAATATCGGTCCATGTCGCCCTGGATTGCCACGCCGAAGCCGGCTCGCAATGACTGGTCATTACGAAACAGTCAAATTGACCCACTATCGCCAAATCAGCGCCGGGCGACGAAGTCGATTTCGACCAGCCCGCCACGCGCCAGGCCCGTCACCCCCACGCAGGTGCGCGCCGGCAGCCGGTCCGGCGGGAAATAGCCGGCATAGGCCGCGTTCATCGCCGCGTAGTCGCGTTCGAAATGGGTGATGAACACGCGGCAGCTCACCACATCGGCCAGCCCCGCCCCGGCGCCGGCGAGGGCGCGCTTGAGGTTGTCCATCACCTTGTGGGTCTGCGCCGCCACGCCCTCCGGCAGCGGCAGGCTGTCGTCGCTGGGGTCGGTCGCGAGCTGCCCGGTGACGAACAGCCAGCCGTCCTTTTCGACGACATGGCTATACGGCGCGACCGGCTTCGGCGCGTCGGGGATCATGTGGAAAATGGCGTCGGTCATGGCGGATCGGCCTTTACGGGGCTGGGGTTGGCGCCTTGCGCGGAGTAGCGCAGCAGGAACTGGCGGGTGCGCTCCATCTGCGGACGGGTGAAGAACGCTTCCGGCGGCGCCGTCTCGACCATATGGCCGCGGTCGATCAGCATCACCCGGTCGGCGACCTCGCGCGCAAAGCCCATCTCGTGCGTGACGACCACCATCGTCATGCCGTCGCGCGCGAGGTCCTGCATCACCGTCAGCACCTCGCCCACCAGTTCCGGGTCGAGGGCGCTGGTCGGCTCGTCAAACAGCAGCAGGTCCGGCCGCATGGCCAGCGCGCGGGCGATGCCGACCCGCTGTTTCTGCCCGCCGGACAGCCGGGCGGGAAAGGCGTCCCGCTTGTCGAGCAGCCCCACCTTGGCCAGCAGGCGTTCCGCCTCCCCCTGCACCTCATTGCGCGGACGGCGCTGGACGTGCAGCGGCGCCTCCATCACGTTCTGCAGCGCGGTCAGGTGCGGCCACAGCGCAAAGTGCTGGAACACCATGGCGATGCGCGTCCGCACCCGCGACAGCTCGCGGTCCGACATGCGGATGTTGCCGCCGGGCCGGATGCCGACGCGCTGGCCCATCAGGAACACGCTGCCGCCATCGGGCGGTTCGAGCCAATTCAGGCAGCGCAGCAAGGTGGACTTGCCGGAGCCGGAGGGGCCGAGGATGCAAATCGTTTCCCCGGCGGCGACGGAGAGGTCGATGCCCGCCAGCACCTCGTTCGCGCCGAAGCTCTTGCGCAGGCCGCGCGCCTCCAGCACCGGCTGGCTCATCGCCGTGCCTCGGCGTAGCGCCCGGTCAGGCCGACGCTGGCTTCGACCAGCAGGCACAGCAGCCAATACAGCCCGAGCGCCACCATGAAGCTGCCGAACGGCACGAAGTATTGCGACTGGATGGCGGCGGCCTCGTGCGTCAGCTCCCGCACCGTTATGATGGTGAGGAAGGCGCTGTCCTTGATGATCTGGATGACCTGGTTGCCCAGCATCGGCATCGCCGCCAGCACCACCGGCGGCAAAATCACCCGGCGGAACAGGCCGAAGCCATGGAAACCGAACGCCGCCCCCGCCTCGATCTGCTCCTGCGGCAGGCCGGACCACGCGGCGCGGATCAGCTCGGCCATATAGGCGGCGTTATACAGGATCAGCGCCAGCAGGCCGGAGGTCCAGCTGTCCATCTGGATGCCGAGCGAGGGCAGTCCGTAATACACGATATAGGCGAACAGCAGGAACGGCACGCAGCGCATCACGTCGACCAGGATCGTGGCGAGCCGCTGTGCCGCCCGCGTGCGCGACATCAGCGCCGGCGCCAGCAGCCCGCCCAGCAGCAGCGAGCCGAGTGCCGCGAGTACTGCGAGTAGGGCCGTGTTGAGGAAGCCGTCCCGCAGCATGTCGGCATGCCGCCAGACCGTCGCGAACTCGGCGATCATGCCGGGCTGGCCGCCGGAGTGGCCGATCGCAGCAGCCGCCGCTCGACCGCGCGCTGCGCCACGACGAGGATGGCGACCAGGGCGCTATACAGCACGAGCGCGGCGGCGAAGGGCGGCAGTGGATCGTAGGTCTGCGCGCCGATGCGGACGGCGGCCCGGGTGATGTCCACCACGCCCAGCACCGCGATGGCCGGGCTGACCTTCACCAGCATGGTCATTTCGCTGACCAGTGCCGGCATGGCAGCGCGCGCGACCTGCGGCAGCACGATGCGTCGGAAACGCAGGCTGCTGCGCATGCCGACCGACATGGCGGCCTCGATCTGGTCCTTGGGGAAGGCCAGCAGGGCGCCGCGCCAGATCTCGCAGTTGAAGGCGGACGTGCTGAGTGTAAGTGTAATAATGCCGGCCGGCACCGGGTCGAGCGACACGCCGATCTCCGGCAGCGAGAAATACAGCAGCAGCCCGAGCGTGACCGCCGGCGCCGCCCGCATCAGGCTGACATAGGCCGCGACGAGGGGGCTCAGCACCGGCACCCGCCGCCAGCGCGCCAGCGCCAGCAGCAGGCCGAGCGGCATGCCGAGGACGATGGCGGCCAGCGAGAGCCCGATCGTGATAACGGCGCCCTGCAGGAGCGCCGCATAGTCGCCGTACTCCATCCGCCGTCGCGCTACACCTCGCTCTCGAAGTGTTCCGGCATGGTCTCGAACGATTTGCCGAACCACTTCGTCTGCAGCGCATACATCTGGCCGTTCTTGCGCTGCGCCAGCAGGAAGTCGTTGAGGAACTGCAGCAGCTCCGTATTGCCCTTCTTCACCGCCCAGGCGATGTAGATCTGGCTCGACACCGGCTCCCCGAGCTCGAACACTTTCGGCCGTTCCTTCACCAGGCTGTCCAGGTTGATGATCGTGTTCACGACATACGCCGTGCGGCCGATCGCCAGGTCCTGGTAGGCCTCGGGATACGACACGTACTGGACGACCTCGCCCAGCTTGCCGCCGGTCTGTTTCAGCATCTCCTCCAGTTCGGGCAGCCGGGCGAGCATGGCGCTGCCGGTCTGGCAGCCGAGCTTCTTGCCGCTCAGGTCCTTGATCCCGGTGATGCTCGTGTCGCCCTTGCGCTTCACGTAATAGTCCGTCGCCTCGGCGATCGGGCTGCAGAAATCGAGGAATTGCTGCCGGTCCTTGTTGATCAGCGCCGCCGTCACTGCGGCGTCATACTTGCCGCTGCCGACGCCGGGCAGCAGGCCGGTCCAGGGGATCATGTCCTGCCGGATGTCCATGCCGGACGACTTGCGCAGCAGGTCGAGCAGGTCGCTGTCGTAGCCGGTCGGCTTGCCGTCCTTCACGAACTCGAACGGGCGGAAATCGTCTTCGGTCGCGACGACGAGCTGCCCGCGCTTCTTGATTTCGTCCAGTGTGGCGGCTGCGGCCGCGTGGGTACCCAGGCCCGCCGCCGCGGCAGCGAAGGCGGCCCCGCGCAACAGGGCGCGCCGGGTCGGCGAGATTTTGCGAGTGCTCATGATGCTTCCGATGTCCCTATAAACCATCAATCGAACGTGAAGCCGTGCGCCCGCAGCCAGGGCGGGAACGCCGCGCCCTCGGGTTGCGCGGCCTGCCGGGCCTTGTCCTCGGACCATCCATACGGCTCGGCGATGCCGAAACGGTCCGGCGCGCGCTGTTTCGCCGGCGGGGTCGGGTTGCGGGCCTCCCGCGCCCGGTCGTAGGCGTCGAGGCCGGCCGCCAGCTTGCTGTCGTCGTAACGGTCCCGATGCAAAGTCACCGCGGGCGGCAGGCGCATGCTGACGTAGCCATCCCGCGCCGGCCAGCCGAGGCACAACCCGGCCACCGGAAACACCTTGTCCGGCAGGCCGAGCGCCTCCGCGACGACATGCACCTGGTTGCGCAGCACGCTGATCGGGCAGCAGCCGAGGCCCACGCTTTCCGCGGCCAATATCGTGGTCTGCAATGCCAGCGCCGCGTCGACCGCGGCGTTGAAGAAGCCCTCCAGGCCGCCGTTGCCCTGCTCGTGCCCGCGCAGCGTGCCGATCCGCTCCAGCCGGCGTGCGTCGCCGAGGAAAACCAGGAACACCGGCGCACGGCCGATCCACGGCATGGCCGGGAACGGGGCGGCCAAGGCGGCCCGCCGCGCCGGGTCGACGACCTCGACGACCGAGGCCTGCTGAAAATCCGATTTGGCGGAAGCCGAAAGCCCGGCCAGGCAGAGCAGCCGCACCAGGGAAGCCGGAACCGGACGTTCGGCATAGTCG
Source organism: uncultured Acetobacteraceae bacterium (assembly GCA_964244305.1). GTDB lineage: Bacteria > Pseudomonadota > Alphaproteobacteria > Acetobacterales > Acetobacteraceae > CAHJXG01. The sequence continues at coordinate 11,782 of CAXTJW010000022.1, read as the reverse complement.
CGCACGGTACGCCGCTCGAGGATGCGCAGTATCGCGTCCGACGCCGCCGCATCGTCGCCAAGCTCGATGGCATCGCCGAAGCGGTCCGCGACGGCGGCGGCGATGTCCGTTCGCAGGCTTGGCGCGTTCAGCAATCCGCGGTCCCGATCATGCGAGTTCCATCCTTTATTGGCTGAGCTAATTGCAAGCCATGTGCCAGGCCAGGCAGCCCGGGCATGGATCGTTCGTATGCTGATGACTACCAGCCAGGAACCCAGTATGCCTAGCGCTTAATCAACCCGTTGGACGAAAACGGATCATGGACCATCCCGCGACCCCCTGGATCGACGCCGCATCACGCGAGGCGCTGGCCCGCAGCTCGCCGCTCGAAGTCGAAGCGGACGGCGCCGCCCTGCTGCTCTATGACGTGGACGGCACGGTCTATGCGACCGCCGCAATCTGCCCGCACCATGCGGCCTGGCTCAGCCAGGGCGGCGTGCAGGGTGACGTGGTCGATTGCCCCCGCCACATGGGGCAGTTCCACATCCCGACCGGACGCAAGCTGCGCGGCCCCGAATGCCCGGACCTGCGCATTTATGCCGTGCGCGTGGAGAATGGGCGCGTGTGGGTGCAGGTCTAGCCTAACCGCAGCTTGGCCCGCCCGGACTCGTTGCCGGCGTCGACCAAGGTCAGCAGCGCCCCCAGGAATGCGGCGCGTTCCGTGGGCGGCAGCGCCTCCACGGTGCGGTCATGCGCGCGCTGCACGGCGGCGACCATGCCGGCCAGCAGCGCCGCTCCCTCCGCCGTCAGCGTCACATGCTTGAGCCGGCGGTCGCTGCGGCCCTGCGCCCGGCGCAGCAGGCCGCGCGCCTCCAGCCGCCCGAGCACGTTCGCCAAGGTGGCGCGGTCCACGCCCACCTCATAGCCCAGCGCCGCCTGGTCCAGCCCGGGCTGCGCCGCCGCGACGGTCAGGATGCTGTATTGCACCGGCGTCACATTCTGCAGGCCGCACTCCTCGGCAAACAGCGCGATGTGGATCTGGTGCAGGCGGCGGATCAGGAAGCCGGGGCGCTCGGCCAGGGCATGCGGAACAGCGGGGGTCTCAGGAAGCATCCCGGCGCAATATCAGACGCCGCAGGCTTCGCCAAAACACCCGCAGCATCAACGACCCGGCGCCTAGCCGCCTGGGCGCCGGCGCGGCCGTCCCGCGCAGCCTCGCCTCCAGCGCGCGTCCGACCTCCGCCGCGATTTCGGCGGCGAACACCTGCACCACCGGGCCACGGCCGAACTGCGCCAGCGGCCCGCGCAGCGAGTAGCCGATGTCGAGCCGCAGCGTGCTCGCCTGCTCGCCGTCCGCCAGCACCGCGAACCCAGCCGTCGCACTCAGCCGCGTGCCGCTCGCCGGGTCGCGTCCCTCGCCCTCGATCGTTCCAATGCGGGCTTCTGCGTCGTAGCCCACCCGGGCCTGCCCAGTGAACGCGCCCTTGATCGGCCCGAGTGCCACCAGCAGCTTGCCGGTGATGCGGTCGCCCTCGATCGCGGTCAGCGTCGCGCCGGGCACGCAGGTGGCGATGAGGGCCGGGTCCTGCACGGCGGCCCACAGCTGGTCCGCAGGTAGGCCGAACGCCAGCGATTGCACGATCCGGTTAGGGTCCGATTGGGCCTGGGCCGCTGCCGTCACGGGCGCAGGCGTGGCACTGGCAAAGGCGGGGGCAGTAGCGTCCGGCACGCTGAACCGCCCCGTCGCCATCGGCAGAAGCACGCGCGCCTCCACGCCCTGCCGCGCATCCAGCACGCGCCGGATCGCCCGCACGATGCCGTTGTAGCCGGTGCAGCGGCACAGATTGCCCGCCAGCTCGAGCCGCACCCGGTCGTCGTCGGCGCCCGGCAGCCGCAGCACGATGTCGCGCGCCGTCACCAGCATCCCCGGCGTGCAATAGCCGCACTGCAGCGCATGCTCCGCCGAGAACGCCTGGCGCAGCGACGCCGTCACCTCGTCATGCTCCAGCCCCTCGATGCTGCACACGTCGCGCCCGGCGCAGTCGGCGGCGTAGGTGATGCACGCCCGCGCCGGTTCGCCGTCCAGCAGGACGGTGCAAGCGCCGCAGACGCCGTGCTCGCAGCCCAGATGCGTGCCGGTCAGCAGCAGCTCCTCACGCAGGAAGTCGGCCAGATGGGTGCGCGGCTCGGCCTCGGCGTGCAGTTCCGCGCCGTTCACCCGCAGTCGAAACGCCGTCATGCCTGGCCCCTCCGCGCCATATCCATTGCTCGCCGCAGGATCACGACCTGCATATGCCGCCCGATCGCGTCGAGGCCGCTCGCCGCTAGCGCCTGTTCTGCGGCCGGCTCCGTCACGTTCTCGCCCTCCAGCACCACGGGCGCGCCACCCACTGCGCCGATCACCGCCCGGCGCGTCCCGTTCGCCGGGTCCTCCAGCACCGCCGCCATGGCGTGGGCGAACTCGCCGGGCTTGCGGCAGGCCTTGACGTAGCCCCATCCGGCGTCGGCGCCGGGCCGCGGGATGCGCACCGCCTGCACCATTTCGCCCGGCAGCAGCGCATTGCGGAACGCGCCGGTCACGAACTGGCGCAGCGGGACCATGCGGCGGCCTTGCGGCCCCTCGGCCACTACCGCAGCGCCCAGCGCAGTCAGCGTGCACAGCCAATCTGCCGCCGGATCGGCATGGCACAGGCTGCCGCCGATCGTGCCTCGGTTGCGCACCGCCTGGTAGGCGATGCCCTGCGCCACCCGCGCCAGGATGCCCCGCCCGGTCCGGTCCGCGATGTCCGGCGTGCGGCCCTCGGCGATGGCGGCGTGGGTGACGCACGCGCCAAGCGTCACCGCGCCGGCCGCGTCCTCCACGGCACCCAGCTCCACGACCCGGCCGACGGAAATCAGCCGGGACGGCGTGGCAAGGCGCAGGTTCAGCATCGGCCCGAGCGATTGCCCGCCCGCCAGCACCCGCGCCTCCCCGGTCGCAGCCAGCATCTGCACCGCATCCGCCAGCGAGGCCGCCCGGTGATGCTGGAATGCCGCCGCCTTCATGCCGGAACCCGTGCGTCCAGCAACGCCTGCAGCACCCGGCGCGGCGTGATCGGCAGCTGATGCACCGCCGCGCCGAACGGCCGCAGCGCGTCGTTCACCGCGTTGGCGATGGCCGCGGGCGGACCGATCGCGCCGCCCTCGCCGATGCCCTTCTGCCCAAAGCTGGTATAGGGCGACGGCGTCTCCATGTGGTCGATGCGCAGCACCGGCACCTCGGTCGCGCCGGGCAGCATGTAGTCGGCGAGCGTCGTCGCCAACGGCTGGCCCGCCGCGTCGAACGGCATCTCCTCGAACAGCGCCGTGCCGATGCCCTGCGCCACGCCGCCGATCACCTGGCCGTCCACGATCATCGGGTTCACCAGCACGCCGCCATCCTCGCAGATCGCGTAGTCGAGGATCGTGACCTCGCCCATCTCGGTATCGACCGATACGACGACGGCGTGCGCCGCATAGCTGAAGGTCCCGGTGTCGCGCGTGGCGCGGTAGCCGCTGGTCACCTCGAGGCCGCCGCCCGCCACGCCCGGCGGCAAGTCCTGCGGACGCAGGTACCAGGTGCGCGCGACCTCGCCGATGCCGACGCTCGTCAGGCCGGCCGCGACCACGCCGCCCGATACCCGCAGGTCGGCCGGGTCGCGCTGCAGGAGGTGCGCGCCGATCTGGACGATGCGCTCGCCCAGCTCCCGGCACGCCGTCGCGACCGCGCCGCCGGCCATCACCATGCAGCGCGAACCCCACGTGCCGGTCGAGTAGGGCGTCAGCGCCGTGTCGCCGTGCACCACGCGGATGCGCTCGATCGGGATGCCGAGGATTTCGTGCGCGACCTGCGCCAGGGTCGTCTCCAGCCCCTGGCCGTGCGACTGGATGCCGACGCGCAGTTCGAGCCCGCCATCCGGAGTGAGCCGCGCCACCGCCTGCTCGAAGCCCGGCACCATCGGGATGCCCCAGCCGTGGTAGACGGACGTGCCGTGCGCCGCCTGCTCGCAGAAGATCGCGACGCCGACGCCGGTGCGAACCGCGCCGTGCTCGCTGGCCTGCCGCCGCCGCACCGCCGGGATGTCGATGGCCGCCACCGCCCGGCGCAGGCATTCCGGGTAGTCGCCGCTGTCGAAATGCTTGTTGGTGATGTTGTCGAACGGCATCGCCTCGGGCGGCACGAGGTTGCGCAGCCGCACTTCGTACGGCTCGATCCCGGCGGCGTGCGCGACGGCGTCCAGCACGGATTCGATGGCATAGCAGACGCCGGCGCGGGCGACGCCGCGATACGGCAGGATGCCGGGCTTGTTGGTGGCGGCCGACCAGGTGGTGCAGCGGTAGGCGCCGAAGCGGTAGGGGCCCGGCAGGATGCTGGCCACCTGCGCCGCCTCCAGGCAGGCGGAGAACGGGTAGATCGAGTAGGCCCCGGCATCCACCGTCGCCTCCGCCTCAAGGCCGATCAGCGTCCCATCCGCCTCGGCATAGGCGGTGATCTCGTACTGGTGCTCCCGGCAGTTGGCGTTGCCGGCCAGTTGCTCGCGCCGGTCCTCGATCCAGCGCAGCGGCACGCCGAGCCGTCGCGCCAGATAGGCGGCGCAGACCTCCTCCGGCAGCAGGATGCCCTTGTAGCCGAAGCCGCCTCCGACGTCCGGCGCCACCACGCGCACCTGCTCCTCCGGCAGGCCGAGGCAGCCCGCCAGGCCGGTGCGGATGATGTGCGGCATCTGCGTCGAGGTATGCAGCACGAGCTGCTCCATCCGGCGGTCCCAGGTGGCGACGACGCCGCGGCCTTCCATGGGCGACATGCACTGCCGGGCGGTGCGCAGGCTGCGGCGGACCACGATGGGGGCGGTTTCCCGGACCGCGTCGAAGCCGATGTCGACGCGGGTTTCGAGGAACACGTTGTCGCCCCAGGCCTCGTGCACCAGCGGGCTGCCGGGCCGGCGCGCCGCCAGCATGTCGACGACGGGCGGCAGTTCGTCATACTCGACGTCCACCTGCGCCGCGAGGTCCTCTGCATCCGCCCGGGTCGCAGCCACGCAGACGGCGACGGCCTCGCCGACATGCCGGACCTTGCTCTGCGCCAGCACCGGCTGCGCCGACAGCTTGAACCCCGGCAGGGCAGAGTTGGCGACGATCGGCAGCACGCCGTCCAGGTCGTCGATGGTGAACACCTGCGCCTCGTGCCCCGGCGGCTTGCGCACCGACAGGATGCGGGCATGCGCCAGCGGGCTGCGCACGAACGCCAGGTCGCGCATCCCCGCGAGCCGGATGTCGGCGATGAACTCGCCCTTGCCGCGCAGATAGCGGTCGTCCTCCCGCCGCAGCACCGACCGCCCGACCCCGCTGACTGAGCCGCCCGCCATGGCTCCATCCATCCCGTGAACTCCCGCTGCAACTGGGTGGCGCAGGCAAATCTTGCGCCACGGCAAACTCGTTAGCATACTGACGGCCGAGTGCGTCAATCAGCGGAGGCGAACATGGCGACAAATCTGGACATCGTGCTGCGTGGCGGCCGGGTGATCGATCCGGCGACCGGGCGCGACGGCATCGCCGACGTCGGCATCGCGGCCGGCCGCATCGCCGCCATCGAACCAACGCTACCCTCGGACGCCGCCCGCGAGGTCATCGACGCATCCGGCAAGGTCGTGACCGCCGGCATGATCGACACCCACGGCCACGTCTATCAGCACGTGACCGGCAAGTTCGGGTTGAACGCCGACATGGTGGGCGTGCAATCCGGCGTCACCACGGTGGTGGACCAGGGCGGACCGAGCTGCATGACCATCCCCGGCTTCCGCAACTTCATTGCCGCCCCAGCGCAGACCCGCGTGCTGTGCTTCATCTCGGCTTATCTGGTCGGCGGATTGGAGGGGCACCTGTATCCCGAGCTGTACGGGCCCGGGCAATTGAACGTGGAGCATACGGTCCGTGCGGCGCGCGACAACGCCGACATCGTGCGCGGCATCAAGGCGCATGCGGAGATTGGCGGCGCATCGCGCTGGGGCCTGGAGGTGATCAAGATCGGCAAGCAGATCGCCCGCGGCGCCGGGCTGCCGCTGTATATCCACCTGGGCCAGCTCTGGCCGCTGCAGGACGGCGTCACCATCGACCCGGACGAGGTGGTGCGCGAACTGGTGCCGCTGATGGACCCCGGCGACGTGCTGGCGCACCCGTTCACCCGGCACCCCGGCGGCTTCATCTCCGCCGAGACGGGCGAGGTGCATCCCGTGGTGTGGGCGGCGCTGGAGCGCGGGGTGACGGTCGACGTCGGCCACGGCTCCCACTTCTCCTTCGACATGGCGCGGAAGGTGCTGGCCGCGGGCATCCGTCCGCACACGCTCGGCGCCGACATGCACGGCTACAACGTGCGCGTGCCGGACGCGAAGGCGGCGGAGAACCGCGTGGCGAACCCGTTCTTCGGCGTTGCGCCGTTCAACCTGACGAACGCGATGACGAAGCTGTTGGCGCTTGGGATGACGCTGCCGGAGATCCTGGCCACCGTGACGAGCAACCCCGCCCGGATGCTGCGGATGCAGGACAGCATCGGCTCGCTGCAGGTCGGGCGGGAGGCGGACGTCTCCGTGCTCGAACTGCTGCATGGGTGCTTCGAGCTGGCGGACAATAGCGGGGTGAGGGTGACGAGCTCGGAGATGATCGTGCCCGCCTTCGCGCTGCGGGCCGGGCGCCGCATCGACGTCAGCAGCCCCCTGGTCCCCGCGCCGCTGGAGGTGGCCGCTTGACGGCGAGGTAGGCTCGGCGATCTCGGCAAGAGTGGTGCCGGCAGGCGCTGGGATCAGATCGCTAACTCGGCTTGCCCCGCACGGCCCCTATTTTCGCCGCGTCCAATATGGTCCTGCCCATGCGGGACCATAGGCTGCCCGCGGCTGGCGGAGGCGTCGGGCAGGGCGGCAGCCAGGAGGGAGCGGCGCCTTTCAGCATCGCCTGCCGCCCGGCCTTCGAGAGCGGCGCAATGGCAAGCAGGGCATCGGTAAGCGTCGAGAACGATGACGTCAGGCCCATGCAGTCGGTGGTCGAGACCAGCTTGGTCGTGCGGTGCACCTTGAAGGCCGGGATCGCCGCGCCGGGGATATAGATCTCGATGATTTCGTCGGCTTCTTTGTAGTTGGGCGTGATCACCATCCGGTAGCCACGGGACCGCACCTGCTCTTGCCAGCGGCTGGCAATCAGGCCGTCCTCGATGCTGAACGCGCGGCCCCGCATCAAGCCTCCATTCCGGGCCAGCGCAGCGTCATGCCTGCAAACCCATCGCAAAATGCGCGAGCCGAGATACCGCGACGAATGCCAGGGCCTCGTCCCATCCGTTCAGGCTCCCGCACCACAGCGGCTCATTGCGCATCCTTGCAAACATCATGCTGACGAATCCGCACAGGCCGCACGCCACGGTCAATATCGCGGCGGCGCTTTGCAACGTGCGTACCCCGGCGACACAAGGCCCGAACGCGAGCACGACCAGACAGCCGACCCGGAACGCGAACCATAGGGCCCTGTGGCGCGAGACTGGGTCGATCGAGTCCGCCGGGTTCAACGCCCGTAGCCGATGGTCGCTCATAGATGCCCGGTCCTGACATGCACGGCCGCACGGCCCTCGACCGCAAGTGCAGCCTCGTCGCGGCAGCCGGGGGTTGCGGCCGTGGAGCACCGCCCCAGGGCGAATGGCCAGCCGCGGCCAACGGTGCCGTTGAGCTCGGAGGTCACGTTCCGCACGATCGGCGCCGCGATCATCGCAAGGCCGAGCGCGACTGCGACCTGCACCACCGCGGCGGCATTGGTCAGGCGCATCATGGCACGAGGTGCAAGGCCAGGCAGGGCAGCCCCGCCGCCTCATCCTCGTTCCTGATAAGGTCAGGCAGCAGGGCGGCCAAGGCGTCGAGGGTGGAGCTGCATGCGCGGGTCAGCGGCAGGCGCAGGTCGCCGTTGCAAAGGCCGGCCATGCACATCGCGGCCTTCACCGGGATGGGGTTGCTCTCCATCGCGAGCGCTTGGTGCAACGGTGCCAATAGGTCGCGGATGCGGGCGAACTCGACTATGTGGCCCTCGTCCCAAGCGGCTTGCATGCGCGCGCAGAGCGCCGGGGTCAGGTTGGCCGTGACCGAGATGCAGCCATCCCCGCCCATCGCGCGATACGCCGGCGCGGTCGCGTCGTCACCCGAGAGCTGCAGCAGGTCGCCGCCGCACATCGCGCGCAGGCGGGCCGGCCGCGACAGGTCTCCGGCAGCGTCCTTGATCGCCATCACCAGGCCGCCGTCGTGCAGGCGCGCGATGGTCTCGTCCGCAATCGCGGCGCCCACGCGCTTGGGGATGTCATACAGGATGATCGGGAGGTCGGCCGCGTGCGCGATGGCCCTGACGTGTGCGGCGATGCCCGCCTGCTCCGGCCGGGAATAGGGCGGCGGTGCGCAAAGCAGGGCAGCGGCCCCATTCCGCGCGGCTTCGATGGCCAGGATGGTGGCCGCCTCGGTGGCCGGGGCGTTGCAGCCTGCGATGACCGGCACCCGGTCTGCGGTCGCCTCGACCGCGATGGCGACGACGCGGGCCTGTTCGGCAGGCGAGAGGGACGCCGCCTCGCCCGTGCTGCCGCAGACCACGAGCGCTGCGGTGCCGCCGGTGATTTGCCGGTTGCACAATGCCGCCAACGCGCTGCTGTCGATCTGCCCGTTCCGGAACGGCGTCACGAGCGCCGTCATCGAGCCGCCAAGACGCGATAGGCTGCCGCGCCGCTGATTGGTCCCAGCGCGTCCGAGTGCGGAAAGGCCGGGGATCAGGCGCATGCGAGCCGTCCGAATAGCGGCAGCTCAGCGCGGATGAGGGTCTCGCCGGAGAGGCGCACCACACGGATCGCGGTGAAGCCGTGCAGCAGGAGCAGGCGGCCGACTTGCTGCGGCAGCGCGTCGGCCGGGTCCGCCGCAACATGGAGGGCGATCGTGCCGAGCGGCGACAATATCCGGCGGGCATGGGCAATGGCGCGCACGAGGCAATCGGGTGAGGCGATGCCCGGAATGATCGCGACATCGGCGGTGGCCGGATGTGGCCAGTCGCTGACCCGCGTTGCAGAAACATCGGCGCTCCCGCGGCGCACCAGCGCACAGAACAGTTCCAGCGTATTGGGGCCGATGAGGCTGACCCGGCTCTCCACACTTGGGTCGGCAAGCGCCAGAAGCGCGTCCCCGACGACGCTTGGTTGGTGAGGAGGTTCGTCGTGCTCCGGCGGTGGCGGCGCGACTGCCAGATTTGCATGTTGAAGCAACGGAAGACTCCTGCGAGAGGACGGGATTTCGGGGTTCTGCCCGAATAGCCCGATGGCAAAATCAAGAAGTCATGCGGCCGATGGACCGCAGGCGCGATGGGTGCGCGCAGCAATGATCGTCGAGCTGTGACCCTTGAAATCGGTCTGAATATCGAGCGATGACCGATAAAAATTCCATATCGATAATAGAGAGACTTTATCAATAACGAGCGCCGATGATGCTGCGCCTCGTCTCCCAACGTGGGCTTTTATGGAAATTTTATCTTCATCGCCAGAGACGTATATCGCGTGTAGATCCCATTCGCACTACTTTAAGGCATCATCCGCAGCCCCTAGGAATGTTCTATGCTTGATATTTTAATCGTGGTCCTCGGAACCGGCGGCATCATGCTCATGGCGGCCTATGCCGCGCTGTGCGAGCGGATCTAGCCCGTGCTCGACCTGACGCTGGGCGCCTTGGTCGCCGCCGGACTGTTGGTTTACCTCGTCTGGGCGCTCGTGCGTCCCGAAGATTTTTAGGATCAAACTGAAATGACGCTGATAGGCTGGGCGCAAATCGCGCTCGTGCTGGCGCTCGTGTTCCTCGCGGCGGTGCCACTAGGCGGCTACATCGCCCGCGTGGTTCAGGGCGAGCGCACCTTCCTCTCTCCCGTGCTCGGCCCGGTCGAACGCGGCTTCTACGCCGTCGCCGGCGTCAACGCCTCACGCAGCATGGGATGGCTCACGTATGCCACTGCACTGATCGTGCTGCAGGCGGTGCATTTCCTGATCCTGTATCTGATGCTGCGCTTCCAGGACAAGCTGCCGTTCAACCCGGCGGAGCAGACCGCGCTGTCGCCACAGCTCGCGTTCAACACCGCCATCAGCTTCGTCACCAACACGAACTGGCAGGCCTATAGCGGCGAGACCACGATGTCGTACGGCAGCCAGATGTGGGGGCTGACGGTGCACAACTTCCTCTCGGCCGCGACCGGCATCGCCGCCGCCGTCGCGATCGCCCGGGCGTTCGTGGCGGGGGGCGTGAAGGAACTCGGCAACTTTTGGGTCGATCTGACCCGGATCACCCTGTATCTGCTGCTGCCGATCGTGCTGGTCTACACCGCGTACCTGATCGCCTGCGGCGTACCGCAGACAATGGCCGGCTATGTGGATGCGACGACGCTCGAGGGCGCCAAGCAGACCATCGCGCTCGGCCCGGTGGCGTTCCAGGAAGCGATCAAGATGCTGGGCACCAACGGCGGCGGCTTCTTCAACGCCAACAGCGCCCATCCGTTCGAGAACCCGACCGCGCTCACCAACGTGGTCGAGACCTGGTCCGAGATCGTCATCCCCTTCGCGCTCGCGGTGGCCTTTGGCCACATCGTGCGCGACAAGCGCCAGGGTTTCGCCCTGATGTGGGTGATGGCGATCCTGATGGTCGCCGCCGTGGTCGGCTGCTATGCCGCCGAGGGCGCCGGCAACCCGTTGCTGACCGCCGCCGGCATCGACCCCTCGATGGGCAACATGGAGGGCAAGGAGGTCCGCTTCGGCACCGCCGTGTCGTCGCTGTTCGCCGTCACCACCACCGCCACGTCGGACGGCGCCGTCATCGCCATGCACGACAGCTTCACCCCGCTCGGCGGCATGATCCCGATGTTCCTGATCCAGCTCGGCGAAGTCGTGCCCGGCGGTGTCGGTTCCGGCCTCTATGGCATCCTGGTCTTTGCGCTGCTGGCCGTCTTCGTGGCCGGGCTGATGGTCGGGCGAACGCCGGAATACCTCGGCAAGAAAATCCAGGCGCGGGAAATCAAACTTGCCATGCTGGCGGTGCTTATTCTCCCGCTCTGTATCCTGTCTGGCACCGCGTTGGGCCTCGTGTTGCCCGACGCTGTGTCCTCGCTCTCCAATGCTGGGCCGCATGGGCTGAGCGAGATGCTGTATGCGTTCAGCTCGGCCACCGGCAACAACGGCAGCGCGTTTGCCGGCATCACCGCCGATACGCCATTCTTGGACTATGGCCTGGGCATCTGCATGCTGTTGGGGCGGTTCGCCTTCCTGGTGCCGGTGCTGGCGATCGCCGGGTCGTTGGCGGCCAAGCCGAAGCTGCCGCCCAGCGCTGGGACCTTTCCGACGCATGGCCCACTGTTTATCGGGCTGCTGATCGGCGTCATCCTGATCCTGGGTGGCCTGCAATTCCTGCCCGCGCTGTCGCTCGGGCCACTCGCCGAGCATTACTCGATGCTCGCCGGCAAGACCTTCTAAGGACGCCCAAATGGCACAGAACGCTGAATCCATCGCGCTGTTCGACGGCGCGATCATCGCCCGGGCGGCCCGGGACGCTTTCGGGAAACTCAACCCGGCCCGGCTGATCCGCAACCCCGTCATCTTCGTCACGGAGATCGTCTCGATCCTCGTGACGATCCTGGCGATCCGCAACCTGGCGACCGGGCAGCCGGCCGGCTTTCCGCTCGCCATCGCCCTGTGGCTATGGCTCACAGTGCTGTTCGCGACGTTTGCCGAGGCGGTGGCCGAGGGCCG
>CAXTJW010000021.1:0-21174 GCA_964244305.1 uncultured Acetobacteraceae bacterium | reverse complement strand
CTTCATCGGCGAACCAAGCTTAACCACCTGCCCGAGAAACTAGGACCACCTCACCGATCGCTGCAGCTAACCTGAGACGCAAAGCTTCCAACGTTGGCCATGGATGTTCTATAAACGGAACCAGTTGTGGCGGAGCCTGAAGGCAAGCAACGCTGGGGGCAGGCGCGCGAGGCGCCGCTGGAACAGATCTGCGTGCGGCAAACGTTCGGGGCCGTCGCTTCCCGAGGTCGGTCGCGGCGGGGCCAAGCGTGTCGCGCCGGCGTGGCGCCGAGGACGAGCTGGCTCCCTGAAGGCGATCCGAACGCGAGCCGGGACAGCCTTCACGCTTGGCGCCCGGTGCTCGGCCCTGCCGAGCGGCACGGATCCACGCTGCAACAAGACGCCGGCCCGGCTTCCCGATCGGCGCACCCCGCTCCCCCGCCGTTGCAAGGGCGCGTCATCGTGCGTCCTGGCACGGCAGGCGAAGGAAACCTCGTGCACAACCCCTCACCCCTCCCTCGCACGTCCGCGCGACGATGGGCTTTGCGGCCCGCCACCCCAAGCCTCGCGCCCTCGCCGCGGCTGCCCGGTGTCCACCCATGCAGGCCGTCACTTCGTGATCGCGTGGGTCAGCAGCGTGGAAAGGTTGGTCGTGGTTGCCCCTCCGATCAGCGCGATGGCCGTCTTGGCCCCGCCGGACGTCGCCGAGATCGAGAGCGTGGCGCCCTGGGACGAGTCGGCCACGCTCAGGTACTTGGACAAGCTCGAAGCTGTCCCGGTCCAGTTCGTCGCCTTCAAGGCGGGCCGCAGGTCGAGCACGTCGTTCAGGTTGAGCACATCCGTCGTGAACGCGTCATAGCCCTTCCCGGCCGCGGGGACGACGTAGGTGTTCGCGCCGCCGAGGTCGGTGATCGTCTCGGTCCCGCCAGCCAGGGTGAGCGTGTTGTTGGAGCCGCCGACGAACAGCGTGCGGTTGCCGGCGGCCGCGCTGACCAGAACGGAGCTCATGCTGATCGTGGCGCTCGTGGTGCTTTGCGGGATCGCGATGGCGGGAGCGGCGGCGCTTGTCCAGGTCTGGGTGGACGGGGCGTAGGTGTACCAGCCGGTGCCGCTGGCATCGAGGCCATACTCGGCATTGTTGAAGATCGTGAACCCGGCCGTGTTCGAGCCGCCGGGCACGGGCGTGCCATTCTCGTCGACGTCCCCGTCGGACGTGAGCGTCCAGGTGTTGCCGGCAGCGTCCTTCAGGGCGCCGCCGCTGCCGGGCGTCAGCCCCTTCAGGCTCGTCGGCGGGTAAAGGCCCGGCGGCGGCGCGGAACTCGCCCAGGATTGCGCCGCGGGCGAATAGGCGTACCAGCCGGAGCCCTGGGCATCGAGGCCGTACTCGGTGTTGTTGGCAATCGTGAGCTGGGCCGTGTTCGAGCCGCCGGGCACGGCCGTCCCGTTCTCGTCGACGTCGCCGCCAGCGGTGAGCGTCCAGGCGTTGCCGGCCGCGTCCTGCAGCGAGCCGCCGCTGCTGGTGGTCAGCAGCTTGGGCGTCGGGTTGGTCACAGTGAGGCTCACCGTCCCCGACGCGGCGTCGCCGTACTGGTCCGACACCGTGTAGGCGAAGCTGTCGGACATGGTCCCGTTCTGGGGAACGTCCTGCAGCCCGCTGCCGCTCGCCGTGTAGGTGAGCTGGCCATTCACGAGCGACACCGTTCCCAGGGTGCCGGCCGTGCCGTCGCCCGTGATGGCCAGGGTGTCGCCTTGCAGGCCCGGGGTCGCGGCGCCGAGGATGGCGCTCGTCAGGTTCACGGAGCTGCCCAGCGGCGTTGTCCGCGACAAGGCCCCTGCGGTCGGACCGGGATCCACGGTGACGTTGACCGTGCCGGTGGCCGCGTCCCCGAGCTGGTCGGCGACGGCGTAGGTGACGGTGTCGCTGCCGCTCGCCGGGGCCGTGTAGCTGATCATCCCGGTGCCGGCGTTCAGGCTGGCCTGGCCGCTCGTGGCGCTGACCGCGGTGATCGTTTCGGTGTCGCCCGCAAGGCCAGGCGTCACGAGGCCGTTCACTAGGCTGGTCAGGTCGGCCGTCCTGCCGTGCCCGACCGTCAAGCCGCCGGTGGCGGCAACAGGGCCAGGATTGACGCTCACGCCGATGGTGCCGGTGGCCGTGTCGCCGAGTTGATCGGCAACGGTGTAGGTGAGGACATCGCTGCCGCTGGCTGGGGCCACGTAGCTGATGGCTCCAGTGCTGAGGTTCAGGCTGGTTTGGCCGGTCGTGGCACTGAGGGCGGCAATGGCCTCGACGTTGCCGGCGATGCCGGGTGTCACGAGGCTGTCCACTAGGCTGGTCAGGCTGGTTGTCTTACCGTGTCCAACCGTCAGGTTGCCAGTGGCGGTGGTGGGGCCTGGGTTGACACTCACGCCAATGGTGCCGGTAGTTGTGTCGCCAAGCTGGTCGGCGACGGTGTAGCTGACGGTGTCGCTGCCGCTGGCTGGGGCGATATAGCTGATCGCCCCGGTGTTGGCGTTCAGGCTGGCCTGCCCGTTCAAAGCGCTAACCGCGGTGACGGTTTCGGTGTCGCCGGCAAGGCCTGCCGTTATCAGCCCTTGGACCAGGCTGGTCAAACTGGTCGTCTTGCCGTGTCCGACCGTCAGGCTGCCAGCGGCGGCGATAGGACCAGGATCGACGCTCACGCCGACGGTGCCGGTGGCCGTATTACCGAGCTGGTCGGCGACGGTGTAGCTGACGGTATCGTTGCCACCGGCCGGGGCGACGTAGCTGATCGCACCGGTGCCGGCGTTCAGGCTGGCCTGGCCGTTTGTGGCGCCGACCGCGGTGATGGTCTCGGTGTCATTCGTTCGGCCAGGTATTACCAGCTCCTGAAGCAGGTTGGTCAGGCTCGCCGTTTCGCCGCGTCCGATAGTCAGGATGCCCGTAGTGGCAGTAGGACTGCGACTCTGGCTGGAGGCGGCGGTTAGCTGCGCTACGCTGAGGCTGGCACCATCGGCGAAATGCACGCTTTGCACGCCCTGGTAGGAGCCATTCAGCTCACCATCAAGCTTGACTTGATCGTCAACGGTGCCGTCGGTTAGGAAAACGTTGCCCAAGCTGTCGCTGGTGATCGTGACCTGGGCCGGAATTATGCCGGCCCCGAGTTGCAGGTCACTGGTGGTGCTGCTGGAGCCGAGTTCATTGATTTCAAGTTGGCCGTAACCTTGGTTAAAAACAAAGATGTTGCTGCCGCCATTGCCTTGCTCGTAGTCTTGAGAGCCGACCGGTGCCCCCTTGCCGTCAAAGGTTTCCGCGGACGCTGAGCCGGAGAGTTGGTCAGCACCAGTCGTTCCTGTGGAAACCTCGTTGCCGTTGGTGTCGATCGTCTGCTTCGTGTTGTACGAGAAAAGGCCAGGATCGATCTCAGCCCCAGTTGCGTTCCCCTCCGACACGAAGTTGGCGTGTAAATCTTGATCTGAATAGCTCCCGGAAAGTGTTATTCCGAAGTCGCCGTTGGTAAACCCAATGATTTTCAATCCATTGTTTTGCTCGACAGGCGAGAGCGCCTCAAGAACACCGTAAAAACCTCCAAAGCCATATCCATCCTTGTCGTTATATCCATAGTAATTTTGGCCGTTTAGTTGCAATGTTTGCCCGTAAGTTGCCCCATTAAGGGTATGGCCATCCAACACTATTTTGTCTTGTGAAGTTGGATTAACAATGATATTTATGTTGTGTTGAAACCAGAATGCCTCGTCAGAACCAAGAAGTCCGTCATGTTCGAGCTTGTTTGCAAGGGTAGAAAGATCAAGATTTTCAATCGCAGACACAGTTGTGTTGTTGATGTAGATCTCATAAACAATTCCAATCTCTCCTTCGGGATTGGTGAAATTGTACGTGGAGGGAGCGTCTCTTCCCCACATGAGATTTATATGAGTGGATGACTCAGCGTTGTCTATGAAGAATGTGTTTTGATGATTTCCACCTATTAAGATGTTGCTATCATAATTGGCATAGAACGTGTCGATGCCGTCTGTCTGTTTGGAAACCGGAGCCGTTGAACCAATAGCAGTGTTGGCTGCTGCAGCGTCGCCGCCATCACCCACTAGGATGTCAACTGTTCCAATAGGAGTTCGAGCATTCTGGGAAGTGTCGGTTGCGTTACCATAAATGACGTTCGCGCCGGCTCCACCTCCATAGATGATCGAATTACCTGTTCCAGCGTAGATCGTGTTGTTTCCCTTTCCGCCGTCGATCAGTTCGTCGCCATTCTTGATCCCGTAAATAACATCATCTCCCGGCCCTCCTACAATGATCGTCGGCAAGTAGCCACTCGTCTGATCCATCGATCCGGCAGGCGGAGACGCTACATTGTCTTCACTGGTCCTTTCATCGACCGTTTGCCCTTGCAGGGTACCGACGACATAGTTAATGAAAGGGTGAAAAGGAACAGGTGAAGAAAAAATTAAATCGTGCTTTGGCAAGAATTCATTTATACTAAATCCATTGCTTGATGGTAAAGTATAGTAAGCTTCGACAAAGTTATCAGTTTCGTTAACAATCGAAGTCTGATCTGGTTGGGTGACAGGCGACGGTCCCAGGATAGCAGAGCTTAGGGCAGCGAAAACATTTCCAATCGAATTGAATGCTACAGATTCGGCCTCGAGAGATGCTTCTACAGAAGCAAAAAGATCGTAGGTTCCAGAGACGTTCTTATAGGTGATTTGTCCAGTTTGGATTGTGTTCGCGGGTGCTGGTAATGTGACCGTGCTCGGACTTAGCAGAAAGTCCTCGTAGAACTGCTGTGAGCTCAAGTAAGGAAAAAGTAGCGTTCCCGCCCAGCCAGCATAGTCGCCGCTTGATGGTAGAGGGGAGGTGTTGAAAACAACTGCTGCAGCACTGCCAGCGTCGGAAATCCCAAGACCAATGATGTCAGGTAATGTGTCAGCTTGCAGGATGTCTGTAGCTACGTTCAATGCAATCTGATTAGAGGATAGCTGTGCAAGAGCGCCAACCGCAGCATTTCCACTTCCGAACCGGATGTTGTATCCGTCTATTGTGTACGCCTGAATGAAGTTTCCATAGAAGGTGTTGTCAGCATTCACACCTTGTGCGCCCGAAATCCAGTCGTACACATTGAGAGCCACTCCTGGTGCTCTTGATCCAGACTCAGATATCCACGACAATACCGTTTTATACACTGCTCCACCAAGACCAACATACTGCGAGTTTTTGCTTCCTTGATTAGTGATAATGTCGTTTTTTTCTGAGTCTATCGCCGAAGTCAAATCATTGGCTTCTTTGGTCAGCGCTGCCTTAACATCATCTGGCAGCAACGCGCTCCACCCCTGGCCACGCGAGAACTGAACGGGAGTTGGCATAATCTCTGGCTCCTCGGTTTAATCAGGGCTGGGTTCGCCACGGATAATTGCTGATCACTGCTGCATTCAGACAATCTCTGATTTGGTGATCGAAAGTGATGATCCTTTGTATGAAGTCAGAAGTGCGTATCGGCACATCAGGGAAAAACTGGTATCCAATCGCAAGACCAGTCTTCGTCGCATAGGTGCCGACATAGCAGGGTGTCAGGCGCCCGTCGTAAGCTTGCAGGCCACAACGCACCCTGAAAGGGTCGCCTGCCGGCGTCGAATAAACTGCTGGATCGACGACGTAGGCCGTCCCTGGCTCACGCCAGTCGCTTGGCCAGCGGCACGTCTCGATCCCGGCATCTTTTGTCACAGACGCGCCCGGGCGGTTGCAGAGGTCGTCCGTGGATCTCGGGTTGTCTCGGTAAGTCGATGGTTGTTCGGGTATGATCGGTTTTCCGTTAAGCGCGCCCAACCCAATCCCGTGCATCGGCACCAAGCCAAAGCCTCTGAGGCCGATCCCAAGTGCCCGGGCGACTTCCGGGAGGTTTGAAAATATTGCCTGGAGTGGAAAGCTGATAAGCACTTGGTTGGGGTTATCAGGACAGCCAAGTTGGTCGTTAGGATCAGGTGGCGTGAGGCGTCTTGATTTGTCCAGTTCGATCGCAGCGCCAGCAACGAAAGCTGGATCAGGATCTATGGCAACCACGGTAGGACCAATCGCGACATAACGCCTGCCGGCAGCATCTTGCACGCACTTTGCCGGATCGTACGCCCACTGGCTTGGACTAGCTGCCCGAGCCGGCGTGGGCTGGCCTGCAATCGTAACCGTGAGTATGGCGCCCTGAAGAGCAGAAACGAGGTATGTTGATGACATCTCCACTCTGCACTCCCTCCAAGGCGACTTAAATCGTTCCGGTTTCAGATGCCGCGAATGCGAGCTGTAGTCTGCGCGACGACTCTTCGGACCCGCGCAAAACCCACCCGTCCCCGCTCTCCAGCCAAGCGAAGTTCATCATGAGGGTGCCGCCAGTGTGATTGCGCCTTGTCATGCCATTCATAACGCAAGGGCGCCACTTGTTTTCGCGTTAACATTTGTTACGTTATAATAAGATTGCATGTGCCAGGCGAAGGTCGCTGATGTGGACTGCTGAGAGTTATTGTTAATACAACCGAGCCAAATTTTCCTGTTTGTCAAACTATTAAATATCGAGAAGAGCTTGATCAAATATTTTGTTTTATGAAACAAATAGAATAGCAGTAAATACCTGTATTGTTTCCTATCTAACTGTAAATTTTCTTAGTTTACTGGAGATTTGCAGGTTGTGGCTTATCCAAGACCCTGAATAGAACGCGGCATTTGACCTGAGACGACTCCCCGAAATGTTCCATTTTGAAGCTAGTTTAGCATACGTCGCGGCGACGCCACGCTCTCTTCTTCGCCGGCGCGTTCAGGTGAGCGTAGAGCGTGACCCGGCTCACGCCATAGCGCTTGGCGACGCTGCTGACCGTGACATCGGGGTCGCGCAGCAGCGCCCTGATCTCACGCAACTCCTTCGGCCCGAGCTTGGCCCAGTCACCTCATAGATCGGAAAACGGCCAACTCGCAGAACGAACGACAAACATGTCGCAGAACTCGGTTGCGATGGCATTCCCAAGGGCAACAGCATAGCGCAACACGTAAGCTCTTGATTATAATTAGGCCAATTTATGTCGCTCAAACGAAGGTTTGCGCAACAAAATGAGGATGGCCGTTTTTGGGCCTATGAGGTGACTGGGCCTTGTAGGCCGGTTCCGTCATGTCATGGTGGTGGAACTTGGGTCAAGCAATCATGATCTCGGATTGCGTTACGTAACGCATTGCAGTGCTGCCAGCGTTCATCCGGCGACCCGCCGCTTGCGCAGGCTTTCGCCCTTGAGCTCGATCCGGTGCGCGTTGTGCAGGATGCGGTCCAGGATGGCGTCGGGTTGCCGACGATCTCATACCAGGGGTCTGGGGAGCAAGCGAACGGAAAACCGAGGTAAGGCCGTGTCGCGCAACTTGTCGCGGTATTTCGGCTTTGTGCGACATACATTTGCGACAGAAAAGTGCCCGGCCCGCCTGGAACGCGGTGGTGGTCGCGGAACTTAGGAGTTGTGCAACTACCCTGTAGATGCTGGTTGGGCTGGGCTTACATAGGTTTTCCGTTCGCTTGCTCCCCAGACCCCTCCTTCCTCCCTCTCGCCCTCTGCCAAAGCACGCTTGGCGCGGATCGCACGCGGCGCGCCGGAGGTGATGGTCAAGATCACCGGCCGCTCGCGCGGTGTGGTCCACCTTAAGCAGCACCTCGACTACATCACCCGCAATGGCCGCCTTCAGGCCGAGCTTCAGGATGGATCGAAGGTGGAGACGCGCGCGGACCTGCGCGCGCTGCATGACGACTGGCTGGCTGCAAACATCTTGGGCGAACGCGGGGGCCATCGTTCGGGCGCGGCACAATCGGTCGGCATCATCCTATCCATGCCGGAAGGCACGCCACCCGACCGCGTGCATGACGCTGCGCGAAGCTGAGCGCGCGCCACGCTCCATGACCATGACTGGCTTCTCGTCCGTCACGATGATCGAGGGCACCCGCACGTTCATGTCACGGTCCGCGCCGTCGGCCCAACCGGCAAACGTTTAACGGCCGGTCCCGCCGATCTCCAGCGCTGGCGGGAGACGTTCGCGCGCGAGCTGCGACGGCTAGGTGTCGAGGCAGAGGCGACACCACGCAAGGCGAGAGGGGTCGTCATCAAGTCTGCCAGGTCCGCTGTCCACCGAGTTGAGCAGCGTGGCTTAGAGCCTCGTGTTGTGCGCCGGAGCCGGAATGAGACAGCCACGCCGTCAAACAAACCGAGCAAGTGGGAGCCCGCCATCCAGGTTCGGCAGGAAATCATCCGCGCCGCCTACCTGACACAAGCGGAGGAGCTGGAAAGAGGAACGGCCGACGACGTCCACCTCGCTCGCGATATCCGCAACTTCGTCGGCGGCATGCCAGTGCCACTAACTAGACAGCAGCTTCTGTCCTTCGAAGAGAAGCGGACACGTGCGCACGATACTCAAATCCAGCTAAACCGCCCCGCACCGAACCGTGGAGCCGAGCAGCAGACACGCTCTCCGCAATCCTTGGAACCGGCTCCGCGTGTGCCGTCTCATCGCGTCAGCCGTTAGGCCATCCCATCAGGCGGTAGTTGAGGTCGGAGTGACTACTTCCGAATCCGACACAAAGCAGGCGTTAAGCCGCGCGGTACGCTCCCTCGCTCAGGAGCGGAGCACAGTCGCTTACCCCCAACTCCAATGCGACGTCTACGTCGCTGACATAACCCCGGCTAGCAAGTTCCTGGCCCGATGCCGACCCATGAACCAGCAAAGCCAATTCATCGCTCGCTGATCGGAACGCGTTTCGGGCGACCTGGGCTTCGGGTGAGGAGGGCATGTCCAAGTGTTGGACGATGGCACCGGCACCTAGCAGGTCTTCAATGGCGGGACGCAAACTTCCGTCCGGCCAACGCTCCCCTGCCGGGATCACACCAATGAGGCCGTTTCCAGCCAGTTTACGGGCTAACCGCGCAGCAGCAGCGGCATTGCGTAAGCAACCAGCCACGACCGGCTTTCCTCCGCCCGCCAGAGACAACCGCGAGCCGTTCGGGGATGGTAGCATGAGCTTGGTCCCGTTCGGGATAGTACACAGGCTTGCAGGTGACAGGCTCAACTGGCCTCCGCCAGCTTGCCGCGGCTTCGCCAGCAATGCCCCAACCTGATCGGCGGCTACTTGTGCAGCTCCCAAATCGCCATACGGAAAGGGATAGATCACCGCACCCTGCGACACCGCCACGTTCACAGCTGTTGAGAAGGACAGCACGTCCACGATGACGAGCACTGAAACCTGCTCTCGCAAGGTCTCAACACCGGCCATTCCCCATTCCAACAGAACCGACGCCACAACAGATCACCCGAGGTGTTGCTGGATCAGTGTAGTTCTGCCGTTCCTATATGTTCGCTGTCCACCCCGGGCTGAGGTAGCCCGCACTGCGGGTCGGCTACCGCAGCAGGCGACACTTTGCAGACATCTCGATGCCGCCAAAGGGATCGACCTTGACCGAAACTCTACATATGTGGAGTATCAGGCAATGCCTCGCAAACCGAACAGCTCACCTCAGACACGCACCTTGTTGGCGGCTCTCTTGGAACGGGCACAAGCCTGGCGACACGGGTATGATCTCTCCAAAGAGACGGGCCTCAGGTCGGGCACCCTGTATCCGCTGCTCATCAGGCTGACCGAACAGGGCTTCTTAGAATCTCGCTGGGAAGGTTCGGAGCGCATGGGCCTGCCACCCCGCCACGCCTACCGCCTGACGGGGGCGGGGATTGCCCTTGCCCAGGAACAAAGGAAGCCGGAAGCCATTCCGATGCTGGGTGATTACGCAGGAGCTGTTTCGTGAGAGCCGGCTCCGGCTTCCGAGATCGGCTGGCCGCCTGTGTCGTTCGGCACGCAACGCGGGTCATGCCGCTCTCGCGCTCGACGTGGGCCGACGCAATGCGAAGCGAGTTCGAGCACGTCAAGGAACAGCCGGGCGTCCTTGCCTGGGTGGCAGGGTGTGCCACGGCGAGCTACAGGGCCTGCCTGGCCGACCTGTGGTTTCGCCATGCCCGTCAGGGTTTAAGGCAGTTAACGATTTCAAGCGTCGCGGTGGCGGTGATCGGCTACGCGATGGTGAATCGTGCCTGTGGCCAGACGGCCCCGCCCACCTTCACCGACACGGCGTGCGCGCTGCCGCACATCACGCCAGACATAGAGCCCAGGTTGAGGTGTGGCGTAGTGGACGTGCCTCGCGACTACGCCCACCCTGGCGGGGGACATTACCAGCTCGCCGTTGTTGTCATCCGCAGCGAGCATCAACCTGCCGCACCCGACCCGGTCGTGTACATGAGCGGTGGCCCAGGCGGGCCGTTAACCGTTTACACCTCCTACCAGGCAGCGCACCCGCTCGCGGCAGGGCGCGACATCATCTTGGTGGACCAGCGTGGAACCGGCCGCTCCGAGCCTGCTCTTTGCCCATCCCTCGCCGGCCGCTTCGCCGACGCCATAGTCGAAGCCGCGATCGACCCCGCAGCCGAGGAGATGCGCCGGGCCCTGTTCGTGGATTGCCGGAAACAAGCGACGTCGCGGGGTATCGACCTTACTGACTTCGGCACGCCAGTCACGGTCGAGGACTTCAACCGGGTGCGGCAGGCGCTTGGGATCGGGCGGTGGAGTTTGTTCGGGGTGTCTTACGGCACGACCGTCGCGATGACTTACATGGCGCGTCATCCCGAGACGGTCCGGTCTGCCGTCCTGGACTCGATCAATCCACCAGACCCCATCCTGCCGCCATGGTCCGCCAACGTCGCCGATGCCGTGACGGCGTTCCTGGCGTCCTGCGCAACCGATGTGTCCTGCAATGCCATGTATCCCGACCTGGCAACCACGTACCGGGACACGGTGGACCAGCTCCGCAAGGCGCCCCTGTCGTTTCCGCTGCCGCCCGGCCTGCATGGGTCCGGCGACCATGGCCCCCTTACCGCTCGGCTGTTCGAGGAGGTGGTGGGCCGGATGGTGTACTATCCCCAGTTCTATCCGGGGCTGCCGCGCTTGATCGCGCACGTCCACGAAGGGAACACGTCGGACTTCGCAACCGCAACTGCGACCCTTCTCGCCGCCGCCCGGAATCGGGACACCGGGACGAGCTTCCCGGCGAATGCCGCCATCGACTGCCGCGACCGGCCCCGCTTCCACGAACCTCTCGGACCCGGTGCTGGCGGTCTCGACCGCATATCCCTGTATGATGTTTGCGGCGACTGGGTCCAGCTTGGGCCACCGCCGCTCGTCCCGATCGGCACGGTGATCCCGACTTTGATCGTCGCCGGCCAGTTCGATCCGAATGCCCGGCCCACTGCTAGTCGCGGCGTTGCCGAGCTGATCGGCCCCCATGTCCAGTGGATCGAGTTCTCCCGAGCAGGCCACAGCGTTCGTTCGAATACTCCCTGCGCTGCCAGGATCGTGGCCGCGTTTATCGATGACCCAACGGCGACTGTGGATGCGACGTGTGCGGCCCGGCCGGCATCGATTCGGTTCCTGCCACCGTGAGGGTGCTGCGGCACAAGCGATACAGGTCTATCGCGGCGCTTGTGTTGGTCCTGTTCGCAGGTCCGGCGTTGGCACAGCAGCCACTACCGGTATTCACGCCATCCTACGTCGCCGGCACAAGGGACATGGCCGGGCGTTTCATGGGCGGGACCGAGACCCGCACCCTAGTCGCGCATGGCGGCAAGCTGTTCGCCGGCAACAGCTACTGGAAGGACGTGCCAGGCCCGGAAGGGACGCCTGGCGCCCAGGTTCTTGTGCTCGACAACCCGCAAGCCGCGTGGCGGGTCGATGCATCGTTCGACGACCTCTTGCCGGGTGGGCAGCGGAGGCATCTGGCTGTCTCCGCCCTGGCCGAGGTGACGTTCCGCACCGATGGGCAGGGTCGGCCGCTGCCCGCGCCCCGGACCGCCCTGCTCGCCTCGACCTGGGACGTGACGGGCACCCGCACCGTGTTCGTGCGCGACGACGCGGCTGGCACCTGGTCGGGCACGGTGTTAGCGCAGGACCGTCCGGTAGGAAACTTCCTGCCGCAGGTGAGGGCGTTCGGTACGCATCAGGACCGCGACACGGGCACCGATATCGTGTTCGCGGGCGACACGCGCGGCATCTTCGCGGGCATCCACGACCCGGCCCTCCCCGGTGGCGTGCGGTGGGGTGCTTCGCCCGAGCTGACTTTGACCAACGCCATGGCGAACGGTCCCGGTCTTGCCGGGCGGCTGCGGATCAGCAGCTTCGCCGAGGCGGGCGGCAAGCTGTTCGCCGCGATCGGGCAGCAGGTCTGGGTACGGCAGGACGGCATAAGCCCGCAATGGCGGCTGTTCTACACCAACCCGCAGCCGTTCTACTCCCAAACCGGCCTGCGCGGTTTGACGGCCGTCACCGATCCCGGCGGCCATCAGGTGCTGCTTGCCGCTGTCGAGGGCAGGCAGTCCCGCATCGTCCGCATTGACGCCGACACGGGGGCGGACGCGACGGACCTGGACCTGGCCGGCCTGCTGGACCGTGCCTGGGGTACACACGTCAGCTACGTGATCGGCGCCTACAACGACATGCCCCGCCTGGCCGTATCGGGCGGCGAAGCACTGCTTATCGGACTTGAAGCGTTCATTCCACCCGCCGCGCCGCGCCCGCCCGGGCACATGGTGCTGGATGTGAATCATGGGTTGGAAGCAGGTGGATGGTTTCTCATTCGCCAGCCCGGCGGCGATTACGAACTGCATGAGGTGCCGCCGGATAGTGTTCCAGGGAACCGAAAACTGGTCGCTGTCAGGGCGGCACTGCCGTCCCCGTTCTCGAATGAAACAGGGGTTGTCTACCTGGGAGGCTACGACGCGAACGACGTGCCCGCGCACGACACGGCGTGGGTGGTGCGTGGCCGTTTTCAGTTCGGCAGTCGCCCTCCGTAAGTCCGGAGTCCGCCCCACCCGGCGCTAGCCCCGGCCGAGGAGGCTAGCGCCGCCCTCGATCCTCAGCGAACCATTGCAGCCGGCCTAGAAGGTGTCAGCCGATGCCGTCAGACTGCTACCGAACCGCAATTTTGCCCACGGCTACGGCCTCTGTCAGCCGAGCATCCCGTTCTTCGGCATCGTCGCCATCTCCTCAAGATACGCTCGATCCACGCCGTAGATTTGGCTGTCCGATTTGGCATATAGCAAGTAGTTATAGGCCCGTGCGCCAACCTCCCCGACGGGGGAGATGCCGAAAGGGAACCGCTGGCGGTCGGCTGAATACAGCACGGCCATGGTGGGCGACACGGGGTAAAACAGGCACAAGTCGGGGTCTGTCTGCTGGTTCAGGTTGATCATGGGCTGGTCGCCGGCGATGAACGGCACGGGCGAATCATTTTGCAAGAAGCTAATAGCATAGCGCTTGCGGTCGGCAAAAAGGCTGGCGCCAACGTTCGTTGCATAAATGAAGCTCTCGATCGGCCAAGTGCGGTGCGGATTCCAGGGTGCCGTAAGCGGGATGCGAGTAGCTGCGTTTCTCATTCTCGCAGTCCTGAAATACTGGAGCGTGAGGAAATGGATAAAATCTGACGCCGCGTCCGCCTCCTCATAGAACTCTGCATCCCCCGCCCTGAGTAGTTGCAGTATGGGGACCGCCTTGTCCTCCACTCCCGTATGATACCGTTCGCCTATCGTCTTTTCGATGACCTCCAGCTCCGAAAGCAGCTGCGCGACCATGGAAGCGTCTGCGCCATGATCCGCGATGGCCGACCGTAATGCGAACGTCATCTGGAAGAGCTCGATCCAGCCCTCGTTCAACTTCCTCAATTCGCCTGAAGTTGCCCGCGAGATCACCGCTTGGAGATAGGCGATGTCATGCTCATCAAGCTCCTGAATGCGGTAGAAGTATGTCTCGCTACCGATGTTGGACGTCTTAGGGCGGAACGCCTGCTTTTTGGGGGCACGGACACACCACACCTGACCACCATGCGCCCAGGCGCGAAGGTAGTGTTGCCAAACATAATGCTGGTTCTTCGGCCCGTTCCCAGCCATTCCGCACGCGTCTCCGTAGGCAGCAACGTCAACATGGGCCGTTATCCAAGCGTCGCAGCTGCGACACCCCGCCATCCTGGACTGCCTTGGGCCATGCAGACTGTATCAGAGTAACCACTTGATGTCCGGCTTCCACGCTTCACGGCCGCAAATGCCTAGAGGGTAGCTGCCGCGACGCGAGAGGCAACCCTCAGCGGTGCTTGGCAGAGAGCGCTGACCCAGCAATGAATACTCTATGAGCCGACGGCGCACGGTTTGGATCCCTCTCACAGTAGCAGTAGGAGCTTTGTCGGTCATGGCGCCCGCAGCGGGCCGCCTGGTCGGAACCGGGACAGGAGCCCGTGATGCCGCGTGATGCCGCTGTGCCGACCCTCATTCTTGCCGGGCAGTTCGATCCCAGCATCACGCCCGAACAAAGCCGCAGGGTAGCCGACAGGATGGGCCCGAAGGCGCGTTGGGTCCTGTTCGCCGGCATTGGGCATAGCGTCCGGCATTTCAGCAGCTGCGCCCAGCAGCTTGTGGCCGCGTTCGTTCCGCAGCCTGATGTGCGCCTCGATTCAACTTGCGCTGGAATGGGCGAAATTCTTGGTCCGGAGCAACCGTGACGACCACCCCAACCACGTCGCCAGAGCAGTTCATCACCGCCGTCCTGCAGGGAACCGAGATACGCGCCGATAGCGATGCGCCTGTGCCATGGTGGAGCTACGGAAAAACCGTGCTGGCTAGCGCGGCACTCGCCCTTGTCGCGCAAGGCCGCCTGCATCTCGACGAGCTGGTTCGAGGGAAGCCCTTCACGCTCCGCCAACTTCTCGGGCATCGGGCCGGGCTGCGCTGCTACGGCGGGTTGCGCGCCTACCATGATGCCGTTGCCGCGGGTGAGCATCCCTGGACCTCCGAGGAAATGCTGCGCCGGGTTGAAGCCGCGCCTCCTGCCTACGGGCCAGGGCATGGTTGGGGATACTCGAACGTCGGCTATTTCATGGTTCGCGAGTTGATCGAGACCGCGGCCGAAAAGCCGCTGAGCGCTGCCCTGGATAGCTTGGCCTTTGAGCCGCTCGGCATTTCGGGGGTCGTTGTGGCACAGGGGCCGGCCGATCTCGATCTGACCGCATGGGGCAACGCAAGGGGCTACCATCCCGGCTGGGTCTATCATGGGCTGCTGGTCGGACCGCCAGTCGCCGCTGCGCTGTTCTTGCACCGCCTGCTCGCCGGCCAACTCCTGCCGCCCGACCTGGTGGCCGCGATGCACGACGCCTACCCGGTCGGAGGCGCGATCCCCGATCGTCCCTGGACCACGGCCGGTTATGGGCTAGGGCTGATGATCGGACAGGGCGTGCCCGCAGGCGAGTATGTGGGTCATACAGGCGGCGGCCCCGGCAGCACTTCGGCGATCTATCAGCGTGCCGGCCCGCCGATCGGCGCAGGTGCACGGCGGACCGCCGCCGCGTTCGCGCCTCTCGACGAGCCGGGGCCGGTCGAAGCAAGGGCGACGGCATTGGCCGCCGGCCCGCCACCTTGACGCCCCCGAGGCACGGATCAGCCGGCAGCGCCTTCCATCAGGGCCTCAATGACGTCGTCGGAGAAACGGATCGCCCGACTGTCGATCAGCACCACATCCGGGTCGGACGGGTCTCGTGTTACCTCTGGCAGGCCATGGGCCAGGAGCGCGCGGGCGCATCCGCTCCAGTCGGGGTCGGTCACGCCGGTCGGCTCATTGATCGACACCCATGACAGTGTGCCGAGCACATCGCTGCCGTACCCCTGCTCCTCGCGCCAGCTGGCTCCATGGGCGAGCAGAAAGGCCGTAAGGTCCTTGTCACCACGAAACACGGCCAGGTTCAGGGCCGTCGCGTCCCAGTCGGCGCCGCGTGCCGCGATCGGCCAGCCGAGCTCGACCATGGCCCGCGCCGCCCAGGGCGAGCCCCAAGCAACGGTGTCAGGCAACAGGCGGAGCCGGTCCGGCGGCAGGGAACGCGGCAGGTCCGGCCGCGCGGTCTGGAAGCGGCGCGCCTCCGCCACGTCCGCCCGGGCACAGGCGGCGACGAAGGCCTCATCCTCCGTCAGTTCCTCCGCGGCTCCGGCTGCCCGCAGCATGTCCGCGACCTCCGTCAGCCCGGTCTGCATCGCGAGCCGGTAGGCGCTCGCGCCGCCCGGCGTGTGGGCCTTCGAATCGGCGCCGGACGCGAGCAAGGCGGCGACATGACGGGAGGAGCAGCGGATGCCGATGGCGCGCAGCAGCAGACTGCCCCAGCTTCGTCCGACCGGACCGCGGGTCGGTTCGTTTGGGTCGCCGCCGTTGGCAAGCAGCAATTCGAGTGCCGCCGGATCAGGCATATCGAGCGCGCGGCCGAGCGCGTTGGTGCCCGCGATGCGCGCGCCGCGTGTCAGCAGTAGCCTGGTGCAGTCCGGGTTCTCCAGCGAATGGTAGAGCGATTCGCCGTCGTTTGGATCGGCGCCGGCATCGAGCAGCAGTGTGGTGAGAACCGGGTCGCGGATGATGCCGGCGGCGCCGTAGAGGGCGGATAACGGACCGTGCTCGTCAGGCTTGTCGAGGGAGGCGGGCGGGAAGCGGTTGTAGATGCGCCCGTTCGGGTCAGCGCCGGCCTGGAGCAGCAGCTCCGCGCATGCACATAGGCCGTCCCGTATCTCCCCAAGCTTGCCAAGCCGGGAGTGCGTCACCGCAACCAGCGGAGGCAGGTTGAATGGTCCGCCCGCGCGATTGACCCAGGACCGGTCTTCCTCGATCGCATGGGACACGCCGGGAACGTGCCCGGCAGCGCAGGCCACCCAGACATCCCCGGTCAAGCTAGGGGTGTCGCGCAGCACCCGGGTCGCGACCTGCGGGCGGGGGGCGGCCAGGCTGCCGGTCAGGTCGCCGCCATAGGCCAGGACCAGCCAGCGCCGCACAGCCGTGGCCTGATCGCCACGCGCCAGGGACAGGGCCTCCACATGCAGACTTAGCTCGGACCAGGACGGGAAGCCATACTGGCGCGCGACGCAGGACTGGGCATCATGCAGGCGCAGGCCGAGCGCGGCGGTCTCTGCTCCCGTGCGGCCTGAGGCGGCCGGCAAGAAACGGGTGAAATGCGCCAGTGCAGCCGGGTCACCGGCACGAGAAAGACGTAGCAGGTCCTTTGCCTGCTTACGGAGATGGTCGAGATTGGCCCGGTCGGGCAACGTGTCCATGGCAGACCTCCGTGCGTTCGATGGCCGAAGGTCCGCAACACCGGCAGCACAAAGGCGGGCGATGGATCAGCTTAGTAGCAGCAGGCGGGTTCAACCCTTTCCGCGGACCCGGAGGCGGCCTGCACCGCGCCGTCGACGCTATAAGCGATCAGACGCCGCCGTCAACGGGGACGATCAGGCTACTTTGACGCGCGGGCCTGAAGCTACAGGAGCTGCCGTCAGGCTAGCAAGACCTTCGTCACGTCGCTTCCAGTCTCGGTGTCAACAATTGCAAAGGCGATGCCCCGGGCGGCCCATCCCCGAAGTTGTTCAACCGATATGTAGCGTTCGTTCCGAGTGTCATAGAGGCGACTACGCGCGTACCGCTTTATGAGGATCGGCTGAGTTCCCGTTGCCATCGACATCGTGGTCACCCCCATGCAATCGACGTTCAGCATCATGCTGCCAGCGTGCGATAGTCCGCAATTCACGTCTCCAGGCCATAACCTACCTGGCCGAAATGGCTACGGTGGCATGCAAGTCTCCAGCGGTTATCTGCCTTTTGCGAGATGCTTGGCGAAGAACTTCGTCATCAACTCCCATTCTCGGGTTTGCGCCGAGGCCCGGAAAATGTGCCCCTCACCCTCGAAGAAATGCGCTTCGGGCGGGCATCCATTCTCGGTCATCCGTGTAACAAGCCGCCGCGCCATGTCGGCGTCCCAGGTTTGGTCGTCCGTGCCCTGAGCGATGAAAACAGGATACCGCACCCTGCCGGGGCAGAGCTGCGTTCCCGGCCGGGTCCGTTCATGCGTTCCACGCCAAGACCATGCAGGGCGGGTCTGATCACCGGCCCAGGGCTTCCCGGTCTGGAAATCGGACACAATGAAAGCGGGCCATGCAGCGTCTGGCGGAGAGTGGACCGCGACGGCATCGATTAGTTTTGACGGATCGTCGTCCGCCAGGAGCTGAGCAACAAGCAACGCGTGCTCTGCACCTCGAGAGATACCGAATAGGCCCACCCCGCATCCGAACGGCGCCATTTCTCCCCGCATGGCCTCCAGCGCTAAAACCGTGCCCTCCAGCGGCACGTCGTCGATGTCCGGAGGCGTTGGCCAGTGTATGACCTTGGTGTAGTTGCGGCTGAGCGCCACGAAGCCATGCCCGGCGAACAGGGCGCAATACAGGTCGTTCCAGCCGGCCCACCCGCCTTCGCTGCCATGCAGACATACAATGCCACCACGCGGTGTGCCGGGCGGCCAATACATGTTCTCGCCAGTAGATGCCGCAGTTTGCCGGATGCTTCGGGACATATGCTATCAATCCCACTTGCAAGCTCATGCCTGCAAACCAACCGGATGAGCTGACCGGGCACTTGCACTGTGCAAGAGCTATTAGACAACACCTGGCACTCGGTGCCCGCGAGTTACAGCCGTTTTCGGCAACAAGAAAGCATTTCCTGCCTTCGATGCCGCCATTAAGGTCTGAGTATGGACGCCACGGCCCAACTCTGCGCCATCCTGCAAGCCGACCCACTCCGCTGGTATCTCTTGAGGGTGGTGCAAGCTCTCGACCTGCCGGATGGCTGGATCGGCGCGGGTTTTGTCAGAAGTGCCGCTTGGGATGATCTCCATCAGCGTCCCCCGTCGTTCCCGGCCGGTGATGTCGATGTCATTTGGTATGATCCCACCCGGGCAGACCCGGCTGAGGACCTGAAGCATGAAGTTGCCTTGCGTGCGGCGGAGCCCTCCATTGCCTAGTCAGTGAAAAACCAAGCGCGAATGCACGAGCGTAACGGCGACGCTCCTTACGTTTCAGCGGTCGACGCAATGCGATACTGGCCGGAGACTGCAACTGCGGTTGCCGCCAAACGACAAGGCACCGACCACTGCGAAATCGCAGCCCCTTTTGGGCTGAACGATTTGCTGGCTCTGATACTGCGACCGACACCGCGCTTTTCCGGTGAGAAGCGTCATGTCTATGAGAAGCGGCTACGAACGAAGGGATGGGTCAACTCATGGCCGCGCTTGCGGGAAGCGTAGGTCCGCAGTTTATCATCGGCAGCGTTAGGCCTGGCCAGGCGGGCTGGACCTGCCGTATTGCTCCCCGCTGGAGACGATGCTGATGCGCGTCGCCGTCCTTGCCGACGCCCACGGCAATCTGCTTGCTCTGAAGGCCGTGCTGGCTGACCTGCACGCGCAGGCGCCCGATCTCATCGTCAATTTGGGCGATTTGGCCACCGGCCCTTTCGACCCGGTGGGCAGTGCCGACGCGCAGATCGCGCTGGGATGTCCAACTCTGGCTGGCAACCACGAGCGCAACCTCATGGAAGGCGACGACACCAGCGGCTCCGTCGCTTTCTCTCGCCCCCTCCTTTCGGCCGCGCACATGGCATGGTTCAGGAGCCTGCCGGCGACGCTGCAGCTTGCTGACGGCGAGGTGTTCGCCTGCCACGGCAGCCCCGCTGGCGGCGACCTCGATTACCTGCTCGATGATGTGGGAAGCGGCCGGGCGGTTCTCGCCTCTGAAGGCGCGATTCGGCCGCGGTTGGCTGGCATCGGCCCGGCGCGCCTCGTCTTGTGCGGCCACACGCACATGCCCCGCGTGGTCCAGATTGGCGAAGTCACCGTGGTAAACCCCGGCAGCATAGGCATGCCCGCTTACACTGACGAGAGCCCGGTCCCGCACGCGATCGAAGCAGGGTCGCCACACGCCCGCTACGCTGTCGTCACACGCGAGCCGGGCGGGACGTGGTCGGCCGAGTTGCGCGCCATCGCCTACGACTGGGACCGGGCAGCGCAGCAGGCGCGGAAGAATGGCAAGCCGGGCGTCGCGCGCTGGACGGCAACAGGCCGGGTCTAGAACATTGCCGCCCCATACAGTTGTCGATCTCCGCATTCGACCGGGCTTCGCTTCCATTGTTGCGGACCGGGTCTGGCGCGCATGGTGGAAGCCCAAGAATTATCCGCTCGCTTTTATTGAGGAACTCGTTCGCCGGAACCTGGACGATGAGCCAACCCCTTTCTCAATCGTCGCCCACGATGGAGAGACGTTCCTTGGAACGGCCTCGGTAATCGCGTCCGATCTCGATGCTCGACCGCAGTATACGCCGTGGGTCGCAGCTGTCTGGGTTGATCCAGCACATCGTTCGAAGGGAGTAGGCGCCAATCTCGTGCGAGTGGGAGCCGAAATGGCGCGGAGCCTAGGATTTGAACCCGTATATCTGTGTGCTCTCCCGCTCAGGCACGGGTTCTACAAACGGCTCGGTTGGCAACTCATCGAAACCGACGTCACTGAGAACGGGCTCGCCGTTTTCCGATCCCCTTGACTCAAGGGCCGAATGTCCACTTCCACCCTAAGCCGACAACCGGGCCGGCAGGACGCATCAGTGTTGTTCACTCGAAGGAGTTGTCCGACGTGCCTTGCACAAAAACATGAGGACGTCGGCGAGCCCGAAGGCGCCGCTTGCTTCTGACCTGCTCTTCTCGCTCCTGCTCGATATCAAGGGCGCCGGAAGATGCGCTCGGGCGCTCGGCATCCGGCAAGCCCCAATAAGCGAAGTTCCCGGTGTAGATGGCTACGAGCCGGCGCATCTCAGCGCGGACTTCTTGAACCGCTTCCGATGCAGCCTGACCCTGATGGGATGGATACTCCCCTGTATGAGCAGCAACGTTCAAAGCCCGCGCGATCTGGTTGACGTTATTCCCAATCCGCCGAAGCTCATCGCCTATGCCGCGCAGAGCTTCCGCCTCGCCCGCATCCCACTGAGGCCGGCGAGCTAGATGAACAATGAGCTGCTGCCGGTTTGGTGGACACGCAGCTTAAGCTGACGCTTTGATCCGCTCGAACTCCATAGGGCTGAGATACCCGATGGTCGAGTGGCGTCGACGCGGATTGTAGAACCGCTCGATGTAGTCGAACACGTCGGCCCGGGCCTGGTCCCGGGTGCGATACACCTTGCGGGCTGTCCGCTCGGTTTTCAGCGAGGAGAAGAAGCTCTCCATCGCCGCGTTGTCCCAGACGTTGCCCGACCGGCTCATGCTGCA
>CAXTJW010000020.1:0-21245 GCA_964244305.1 uncultured Acetobacteraceae bacterium | reverse complement strand
CGCCCGCTTTCCAGCGTGCTCAGCGCAATTTTCAGGCCCTCGCCCTCCTCGCCGATACGCTGGTCGTCGCTGACTTGCATGTCGTCGAACGACAGCGCGCAGCTGTCGGAGGCTTTCTGCCCCAGCTTGTGCTCGACGCGCGAAACCGAGAAGCCCGGCGTATCGTTGGCTACCACGAAAGCGGAGATGCCCTTCTTGCCAGCCGCCGGATCGGTGACGGCGAACAGGATGGTGGTCTTCCCATAGGACGCGTTCGAAATGAACTGCTTCGACCCGTTCACGACATAGCCGCTGTTGCTGCGCACCGCCCGGGTGCGTATTCCGGCCGCGTCCGACCCGGCCGCCGGCTCCGTCAGCGCAAAGCTGCCCACCACCTCGCCGCTCGCCATCGGCCGCAGCCAGCGCTCCTTCTGCTCCGCATTCCCGAACCGCTCCAAGATTTCGCAGGTCGGCGCGTTGTGCACGCTCACCAGCGTGGAAACCGAGCCGTCGCCGGCCGCGATCTCCTCTACGACCTGGGCATAGGCCTCGTAGCCGATTTCGCTGCCGCCCCAATCCGCGCTGTTGGTCGCGCCGAGGAAGCCCATCTCGCCCAGCTCGCGGATGATCTCCGGCTCGATGCGACAGGCCTGCTCGCGTGCGGCGGCGTGCGGCGCCAGGCGTTCCTGGGCGAAACGGCGCGCGGCTTCCACGATCAGCGCGCTGGGATCGGTATGGTCGAGCATCGGGCGTTCCTCTTTCCTTGTTCCCGCAGATTTACCGCAACGTCTACTCCGCCGCTACGCCAACCTGGGCCACACTTGGTATGGGAGCGTCCAGACGATCCAACAACGCCTGCCGCCGTGGACGCGCCGCATCGAGGCTCGCAGCCTTCACGGGGCCGAAACCGCGGATGTCCTGCGGCAACGCGGCGAGTTCGGCCGCAGCCGCCAGCACGTCCAGGCGAAGGCGGTCGAGCGCGTGGCGTACGTCACGCTCATAATCGGCGGCCACTTTCCGCTCCATCCGGCGCTCGCTCTGCCAGCCGAACGGGTCGAACACGGACCCGCGCAGCACTTTGCCATGCCGCAGGGCACGGAACAGCGGCAGCGCGATCCGCCCGGAGATTTCCACTTTTCGACGCCGCCCGGTCGCCGGGTCGAGCCGGCTGAGGAGCGGCGGCGCCATGTGGAACACGGGCGCGTCGCCATAAAGGGCGGCGGCGTGCAGCCGGGCGACCTCATACTCGTCCTTATAGGCGAGCACGCGGAAAAACCCTTCGGCCACTGCACGGGTCAATGCGCCAGCGGTCCCCGCCAGCGCCGTCTCGCACCCCCGCGCCCGATCCACCAGCGCACGGAAGCGAGCCGCCAGCGCCGGGCCTTGATAATCGACAAGCTCCGCCTCGCGCCGGGCGATCACCGCATCCAGATCGTCGGATGCCGGGGCCGTGTCCGCCATGATCGCGTCGGCCAGCTCCGGATGCACCGCGAGGATGCGGCCCCACAGGAACGCCCGCCGGTTCAACGCCACGGCCGTGCCATTCAGCTCCATCGCCCGCATCAGCGCCCCGCTGCCGACCGGCAGCAATCCCTGCTGCCAGGCGATGCCGAGCAGCAGCGTGTTCATCGCCTGCGCGTTGCCGAACAGCCGCTCCGACAACGCGCTGCCATGCAGGAAGCGCGACCGTTCGACCGCCGTCGCCCGGCCGATCGCGCGCCGATGCAGCCCAGCGTCCACCGTCAGGTCACGGTCCCGTATGAAGGCCGCCCCCGCTTGCAGATCGAGGTTGCCGATCACCGCAGCCGCCGCTGAGCACCGCCCCAGCACGTCCGGCCCGGCGCTGACCGCCAGGTCCGCAGCCAGCAGCAGGTCCGCGGTCCCACGCGGGATGCGCACCACATCGAGCCCAAGAGCCGTTCCAGTGTCCGCGATCTGCACATGCGACACGACGGCGCCGTTCTTTTGCGCCAGCCCGGTGAAGTCGAGCGTGCTCACCTGCCGCCCCTCCAAATGCGCCGCCATTGCCACGATGGCGCCGCAGGTCACGATCCCGCCGCCGCCGATGCCGGCAAACAGCCCACGCCACGGCGACACGGCGTCCGCCAGCGTCGGCTCGGGCAGGCCGGCGGCCAACTCAGCCTCCCGCGCAGCCCACTCGGCGGCAGGATCGCCGGCGGCCGTCGGCACCGGGGCGTCGGATTTCGTCGTAACGAAGCTCGGGCAAAACCCCTTGAGGCATGACAGGTCGGTGTTGCAGCTCGTGGGGCTGATGCGCCGCTTGCGGCCGTAATCGGTCGCGACCGGCTCGATGGCGATGCAGTTCGACTGCACCGTGCAGTCGCCGCAGTTCTCGCAGACGCGCTCGTTGATCACGACGCGGGTCTCGGCAGCGGCCAGCTTGCCGCGCTTGCGGCGGCGCCGCTTCTCAGTGGCGCACACCTGGTCGTAGATGATGGCGCTGACGCCCGGGAATTTGCGCATCCGGCGCTGGACCGCGTCCAGGTCGTCGCGTCCATGCCGAAGCGTCCCCGGCGGCAATTCGGCGGCGGCGGGCAGCCGTGCCGGGTCGTCCGCCACCACCGCGATCAGGCCGACGCCCTCCGCCGCCAATTGCCGGGCGATGCTGCGGACCGTCGGCCCCCCCTCCGCGGGCTGTCCGCCGGTCATGGCGACCGCGTCGTTGAACAGGATTTTGTACGTCATCGGCGCCCCGGCCGCGACCGCCTGCCGGATCGCCAGCAGCCCGGAGTGCTGATAGGTGCCGTCGCCCATATTGGCGAACATGTGCGGCGTGTCGGTGAACGAGGACAGCCCGACCCACGGCACGCCCTCGCCGCCCATCTGGCTGAATGTCTTGGTCCCCTCGGAGGTGGTCAGCGCCATCGTGTGGCAGCCGATGCCGGCCATGGCGAAGCTGCCATCCGGCAGGCGAGTACTGGTCCCGTGCGGGCAGCCGGCGCAGAACGTCGGCGCACGCGTAATCAGGCCCGTATTGCGAACCGGGGCGGCCACCGCGGCCTGATCGCCAACGTCGATGCCGCAGCTGCGCAGGAAGCGGCCCAGCGCCGCCATCGCCAATTCCGGCGAAAGCTCCATGGTCGCCGGCAGCAGTGGCGCGCCTGCCTGGTCCATCTTGCCCTCAACCGTGGGCCGGTCCGCCAGGTTATATAGCGCCGACCGGAGCTGCGCTTCGACATTGGCCCGCTTCTCCTCGACCACGAGGATGGCGCGTTTCCCCTGGGCGAACTCGCGCACGCCCTCGGTCTCCAACGGCCAGGATAGCGCCACCTTATAGACGGCAATGTCCGGGTGCCCGTCCAAACCAAGGCGGCGCAGCGCGTGCATGGCGTCGTGATGCGCCTTGCCGACCGTCACGATGCCGATCGACGCGCTGACCTGCCCGTGCATCAGCCGATCCAGCCGGTTGGCCCGCACCCACGCCCGCACTGCCGGCAGCCGCTCGTCGGTCATCCGCCGTTCGAGCTCGGCGCGCTCGGCGGGCCAGGGAAGCTGCGGATCGAGGTTGAGGCCATGCGCCGGAAGCGCACGGTCGGGGGTCGCAAACGTACGGGTGCCCGGCACGACGATGACCGCGGACTGCTCCGCCGTTTCGGCAATGGTCTTCAGCGCCACCCAAAGCCCGGCGTAACGCGACATTGCGATGCCAGCGAGGCCATATTCCAGGATCTCCGCAACGTCTGCGGGCTGCAGCACCGGGATTTGCACGCTCTCGAAAATGCCGTCCGTCGCATGCGGGAACACCGACGAGTGCGCCGCGTGATCGTCCCCCGACACCGCCAGCACGCCGCCCAGCCGCGATGTCCCGATCATGTTGGCGCAACGGAGCGCATCGGCACTGCGGTCGACGCCCGGCCCCTTGCCGTACCACATCGCGAACACGCCATCGACGCGCTTGCCGGGGAAGGTATCGATCTGCTGCGTGCCCCACAGCATCGTCGCCGCGAGGTCCTCGTTCAGGCCGGGCTGAAACCGCACGCCCTGCGCGACCAGCAGCTTCTCCCGCCGCCACAGTTCCTGGTCCAGGCCACCCAGCGGCGATCCGCGATACCCGGAAACCAGTCCTCCGGTCTTAAGCCCGGCCGCACGGTCCAGCCGCGCCTGCTCCAGCAGCACGCGCACCAGCGCCTGCGTGCCGGTCAACAGCACCGGCTGGTCCAGCTCCGTGTAGCGGCTGTCCAACGTCGTCGTGGCTGCAAAACCAATATCCATGGAAGCGCCTCTGTTTGACCGAAAACCCGGATGTCCAAGCATACTACCTAGATGGGTAGCGAGTGCTGCCATAGTTGCAGTATCTTGACGACGGATTTGGCAAATCCTGCCAATGCTGCACTGCAATATAGCAGGATTGTTCACCGATATGCGCCTCGACCGGATCGACCTCGCCATCCTGGACCACCTGCAGCGGGACGGCCGCGCCACGAGCAACGAGCTTGCGGATACTGCCGGGCTGTCTCCGAGTCCTGCGCATCGCCGGCAAAAGCTGCTGGAGGAGGGCGGCATTATCCATCGCTACGTGGCGATCCTGGACCAGGACCGCGTCGGCCTGCCGGTCAACGTGTTCGTGTCGGTGAAGCTGTCGGCCCAGACCGACGACCACCTCGCTGCGTTCGAGAAAGCCATCGCCGACTTGCCGGAGATCATGGAGTGCTACGTCATGTCCGGCGCCAGCGACTACTTGCTCCGGGTCGTGGCGCCCGACCTTGGCGCCTATGAAGAATTCTTGCGCACCCGGCTGACCCGCATTCCTGGCGTACGCGGGGTCGAGAGCGCGTTTGCCTTGAAGCGCGTCGTCTACCGCACCAATCTGCCGCTCCGCCGCAAACCCCGGAGCTAAGGGAGCTAGGGTCATGCTGACGGAGTTCCTGTTGGCGTTCCCGGCGCTGTTCAGCATCGTGAACCCGATTGCCGGTGCGTTGATCTTCCGCGGGGCCACGGCCGACCGCACGCACGCGGAACGACTCGTTTTGGCCCGCCGGGTCGGCACCTACTCGCTGCTGGTGATGCTCGGCGCACTGTGGGCCGGGTCGTATGTGCTGGCGATATTCGGCATCAGCCTGGCGGCGCTGCGGATCGCGGGCGGCATCGTGTTGGCCCTGTTTGCATGGGAACTGCTGGGCGCTCCGGAAAAGCGAGAGGGCCGTAAGCAGGAGCAAGCGGCCAACGTCGGCGCTGGGGTCGCGGACGACGTTGCGTTTTATCCGTTGACGCTGCCGTTCACCACCGGACCCGGCACGATCGCGGTGGCCGTGGCGCTCGGTGCCGGCCATCCCGCGCTGGGACAGGCTTGGGTTGGGTTCTATGCCGGCATCAGCCTTGCAGCCGTCGTGATGGCGGGGGCGATATGGTTGACCTACGCCTATGCGGACCGGCTGTCCGACCTCCTGGGCCGCACCGGCAGCAACACCGTGACCCGGCTTTCGGCGTTCCTGTTGTTTTGCATCGGCGTGCAAATCCTGATCAACGGGACGGTCGACGTGCTGGGACCGCTGCTCGGTCCGCGGTAGCCCGGCAACTTTGCCGGTCAGGCGGCGTTCCTCGGCCAATGAACGAGAATAGCTCCGCCGGGAGGGGAGCCGCACTGCTTGCACTGGCTCGGGCCGTGCGGGCTACCGGCTACGCCTTCACAACGCCCACGCCGGCGACCCATGCAAGGGTGAACGCGCGTCCTGGCACCGAGACTGCGCTGACGCTCCGGGACGTGTTCGGATGGAGCCGATCCTTCGATGCCGGCGTCGTTGGGCCGGATATCCTGGAACTGATGCGGTCCGCCGGCGTGCTGCTTACGGCGGAGACTGGGATGCGCAGTGCGATCCGGCTCTCCAGCCTGGATGGACTGCTGTTCCTGCACTCCGCTTTTCCCACCACGGCCTCGGATGCCGTGTTCTTTGGCCCTGACACGTATCGGTTCGCAAGGGCCGTCCTGGCCCATCTCAAAGATGGCCGATCGGTACGCCGAGCCGTCGACATCGGCTGCGGCGGTGGTGCAGGCGCGATCCTGGTGGCTCGGGCGCATCCCGAAGCTGAGGTCGTTGCCGTTGATATCAACCCGGCTGCGCTGCTGCTGACGGAGGCGAACGCGGCGCTGGCGGGCGTGCGGGTGTCCGCAGTCGAAAGCAACCTGCTGTCGTCGGCACCCGGCTCGTTCGACCTGATCGTCTCCAATCCGCCCTACCTCGTCGACCCCGGCGAGCGCGCCTATCGGCATGGCGGCGGACCGCTGGGTGCCGGGCTCTCCCTCGCCATTCTGGACACGGCGCTGGAGCGCCTAGCGCCGGGCGGAACGCTGTTGCTCTACACTGGTGCCGCCATCGTGAACGGGGAAGACCCCTTCAAGCATGCGGTTGCGGCACGACTTGCGGGGTCCGGATTTGGTTGGACGTATGAAGAGATCGATCCGGACGTGTTCGGCGAGGAACTAGAGCGCGGGGCCTACACCGGCGCCGACCGAATCGCCGCCGTGCTTCTGACAGTCACAAAACGGGAATGAAACGTAATGCCTGACGGCAGCTTGCACCCTACGCTCACTTCAAGCGAACATTGGCACCGCCGCCTTGCGGTATTCAACGCCAAACGCTTTTCGCCCGCTCTGCCAAGCCCGGATTGGCGAACAAGCCTCGCCGAGGATGCGGCGATGCTGGTCGAAGAGGGCAACTGGCTCGAGGCTTCGCGGGCCGCCGTTGCCGAACGTGCAGCACAGGCTCCGCGCGACCCCGACGGTTTCGTGGCTTGGTTCGAGGAACTGGAGCGTATTGGACCCGGTCAAAACGACCCGTTGTTCTCGTGGCTCGCCGAGACCGCGACACGGGAAGAAATGCGTTGGTTCCTGACCCAGGAGGTCGCGGGCGAGGCCGGGTTCGACGATCTGGCGGCGCTGACTCAGGTACGCATGCCGCAGCGCGCAAAGTTGGAGGTCGCCCGGAACTACTGGGATGAGATGGGCCGGGGTAACCCGAAGGGCATGCACGGGCCGATGCTCGAGATGCTGGCGGTTCGGCTGGGTCTTGATCCGAACATTGATACGACGGTTTGGGAAAGCCTGGCGTTGGCCAACACGATGGCAGGCCTCGCCGCCAATCGCCGCTATGCATATCAGTCAATGGGCGCGCTCGGGGTGATCGAGCAGACGGCGCCGGGCCGCGCGGCGTTGACGGCGCAAGGCCTGAAGCGGCTTGGCGTACCCGCGAGCGACCGTCACTATTTCGACCTGCACTCCGTGCTGGACGTGAAGCATTCGGCGGCCTGGAACAGCGAGGCGCTGCATCCGCTGGTGGCAGAGAACCCGGACCTCGCGCCGGCGATCGCGGAGGGCGCGCTGATGCGGCTGGAGTGTGGCGCCGCGTGCTTCCGGCGTTATCGGCAGGAACTTAGGCTCGATTAACCCACCCGCAGCCGCCGTTCCAACAAGGATCCTGCGAGCGACAGCAGCAGACAGCAACCGAAGAACAGGAGGGCGGCGAAGGCATAGCCTTCGTTCGCCAGCCCGAGCCAGGACTGATCCTTCAGCGACTGATTGACGACGCCCATAAGGTCGAACAGGCCGACGACCGAGACGAGCGTCGTATCCTTGAACAGGTCGACAACAACGTTCACGACCCCGGGCAGTGCAATCCGCATTGCCTGGGGCAGTACGACGGTCATGTTGGCCTGCAGGGGATGCAGGCCCAATGCGGCGGCTGCCTCGCGCTGGCCATGCGGCACGCCTTGTAACCCGCCTCTCACGATTTCGGCCATGTAGGCGGAGGTGAATAAGGTCAAGACAACGAGTGCACGCACCAGGTTGTCGACGCTGACGCCGTTTGGCAGCACCATGGGCAATAGCACAAGTCCCATGAACAAGACGCCTAGTAGCGGTACGCCGCGCCAAAACTCGATCATGACCGTGCACAGGCCGCGTACGAACGGCAAGCCGGACCGGCGTCCGAAGGCAAGGGCCGTGCCGAGTGGGATTGCGCCGGCGATGGCGACAAACGATAGGACGGCGTTCAGCATCAGCCCGCCCCAATCGGCGGTGGGCACCGGGGCGAGCCCGGCCACCCCGCCCGCCAGCAGCAAGCCCGAGGCCGCCGGCATGACACCGAGCAGCAGGACGAACCACAGCGTCCGCTGCCGGCGTGCAAATAGGCAGCCCAGCAGCGCCGCCAGCATCAGGATAGCCGCGAGATTGACGCGCCATTGCTGCTCGATGGGGTAGCCGCCGTAGAAGAAAAGGCCGAGCCGGGCCTTGATGAATGCCCAGCATGCGCCGCCCGGTAGGCAGCCGCGCCGGTTTTCCGCCACCCAAGTCGCGCCGCGAATGCCCCAATTCCATAGCGGTGGCAGCCCCGAGCCCAGCAACGCCGCGATCCCGAGGGTGAGCGCCGAAGTTCCGGGCGACCCAAATAAGCTACGTAGATTCAACGGGTTTGCAGTGCCAGCCGGCGGTCCCAGCGGCTCATGAGCGCCGATACCGCGAGGTTCACGGCCAGGAACACTCCGAGCACCAGGCTCATGACCTCGACCGCGCGGCCCGACTGGTTGAGTACCGTGCGGGCGAAAATCTGTAGGATCTCGGGGTAGGCGATGGCGGCGCCAAGGGTCGTCGATTTAATGATGTTCAAGTAGTGGCTGGTCATCGGCGGGATCAGGGTGCGAAGCGCCTGGGGCAGCACCACCAGGCGCATCGTTCGGGCGGCCGAAAGGCCGAGGCTGCGCGCCGCCTCCCGCTGTCCACGCCCGACGGCGCCGATGGAGGCGCGGATGTTCTCCGAAATGAAGGCGGCGGTGTAGATGCCGATGCCGGCCGCGAGCGCCAGCAGCTCGGGCGGCAGCCGCCATCCGCCGGAAAAGTTAAAGCCGCGCAGCGCCGGCCATTCCCAATCAGTGGCGGCGATGGCGACGCCGAGCGCCAGCGCCAACGGGCCAAGCGCCGTGAGCAACAATGGCAGCCGGGGCAGGGCGCGAGGCAGCAGAAGCCCGATCGCCAGCCCCGCGGCGAGTAGCCAGCCGAAGCTCGGTGACAGCGGCTCCGGCATAAAGAGGCCGCGTACGTTCAGGAATACCGCCCCGCCCAAGGAGGCGCTGGCGCGCGGGCTCGGCAGCACCTGCAGTACCGCGATATACCAGAATACGATCTGCAGCAGTTGCGGGGTATTGCGCACCAGCTCGACCAACGCCCGCGCCGTCCAGGACGCGAGCGGATTCACGGACAGGCGCATGAGCGCCAGAACAAGGCCGAGCGCGGTCGCAAGCAGGATGGCGAGCGCGCTGGCCAGCAGGGTGTTGAGCCCTGAAACCAGCAAGGCCCGTCCGTAGGTGTCGCCAGGGGACCATGCGGCGAGGCGGAACGGTATGTCGAAGCCGGCCGGGTTCAGCAGGAAAGCAAAGTCGACATCGATGTTCCGCCGCGCCAGGTTTCCCGCGGCATTATGCCCGGCCCACGCACAGGCCGCGATCACGGCCAGGAGCGCCAAACCTTGCAGCAGCAAGGCCTTTGCCGACATGCCGCGTTTGGGTGGGGGCGGCCGCGCGCTCCCGTCGGTCATCGGCTGTGAACGCCCTAGCGGAAGGGCAACGCGTATTGCAGGCCGCCTTGGGTCCACAGCTTATTCTGCCCGCGGGCGAGATCGAGCGCCTTGGGGCCGAAATACTCGTCATACAGCTCCCCGTAGTTGCCCGCCGTCTTGATCGCCCGCAGCGTCCAATCGTTATCCAGGCCGAGCAATGCCCCGAAACCGCCCTCGGCGCCCAGCAAGCGCTTGACCGCCGGGTCGCTGGAGCTGGTGCGTATCTGGTCGGCGTTGGCTTTGGTGACGCCGAGCTCCTCCGCCGTTTTCAGCGAGGCGTCGATCCAGAACAGGATGTTGCGCCAGTTCACGTCACCGGACCGGATATGCATGCCGAGCGGCTCCTTGCTGATGACGCCCTCCAGCACGACCCAATCCGCTGGCGTCTTCATGGTGGAGCGCACGGCGGCCAAGCTGCCGGTGTCGTCGGTGTAGCCGTCGCAACGCCCGGCCTCCATCGCCGCCGTCGCCTCATCGGACTTCTCAAATAGCAAAGTGCCGATCTTGGTGCCGTTGGCCCGGGCAAAGTCGGCGATGTTGAGCTCCAGCGTCGCGCCGGTCAGAGTGCATATCGTGGCGCCGTTCAGCTCGGTAATTTTGGAGACGCCAAGCTTCTTCGATACCAGGAAGCCTTGGCCGGCATAGAAGTTGATGGCGACTTCGTCC
The DNA here is from genome assembly GCA_964244305.1 of uncultured Acetobacteraceae bacterium. Lineage (GTDB taxonomy): Bacteria > Pseudomonadota > Alphaproteobacteria > Acetobacterales > Acetobacteraceae > CAHJXG01. The sequence goes on along the minus strand of CAXTJW010000020.1, from coordinate 11,034 downwards.
AGATGCAGCTGCGCGCTGCGGGTGAAGGTCATCGTGCTGTCGCGGATCAGCACATCGATCTCGCCGGATTGCAGGATCGTAAAACGGGCGGGTGTGGTGGTCGGCACGTAGCGCACCTTGGACGCGTCGCCCAGCACCGCCGCGGCGATGGCCCGGCAATAGCCGACATCGAACCCCTTCCACGCGCCGGTGCTGTCCTGGAATGCAAAGCCGGGAATGCCGGTGTCGACGCCGCAGGCGAGCATGCCGCGCTTCTTAACGGCGTCGACCGTAGGTCCCGGCACCGGGATCGCCGTCTGCGCCTGGGCCGGACCTGCCAGCCCAGCAACGGCCAGCGTTGCAACGGCCAGCAGTGCTGCGGCCAAGGCTTCGCGCATGCAATCAAACCTCATCATGGGCCGCTCCCGTTCGTACGACAGGATCATTCGTTGTCCAGCCCACCCTGGTCAAGCCCCGGTTTACGGCGGGTCTCGGCATCATTTAATCAGCGGCGCCATGATCCACGACAGTTGGCTCAGGTTACGAAACTCTGAACCAGGCTACCGGAGACCAGCCGCCAGCCGTCCACCAGAACAAAGAAGATCAGCTTGAACGGCAACGACACTGCGTTGGGCGGCAGCATCATCATGCCGAGGCTCATCAGCACGCTGCCGACCACGAGGTCGATGACGAGGAACGGCAAATAGAGCAGGAAGCCCATCTCGAACGCGCGCCGCATCTCACCGATCATGAACGCCGGGACCAGCGCGCGCCATTGCGCCTGATCCGGGCTGGGTGGCGTTGCGATCTGTCCCAGATCGGAAAATAGCTGCAGATCGGCGCCGCGGACATTGGCGGCCATGAATGCATGGAACGGCTCGGCGGTGAGCCGCAAGCCTTCCATCTCTCCAACCTGGCCCTGTGTCATCGGCAGCAAGCCGTTGGTCCAAGCCTGGTCCATCGCCGGCTGCATGACGAAGTAAGTAAGGAATAGCGCCAAACCGATCAGCACGGAGTTGGGCGGCGTGCCCTGTGCACCAATCGCGCTCCGCAACAGGGAAAGCACGATGACGATCCGGGTAAAGGCGGTGCCCATCACCAGCAGGCTGGGCGCCAGCGATAGCACGGTGATCAGCGCAGTAATCTGCACCAGCCGCCCGGTCGCGCCCGATTGGCCGGCCGCTCCCAAATCGATACTGACGGATTGCGCATGCGCCAGGCCCGGCATGAGCAGCACAAGCGCCAACAGTATGGTGCAGGCGAGGAACAGTCGCTGGCACGTCATGCGGCGGTTCCCGCGTCCGTCTGGGTGGATGGCAACCAGGCAACGACCTGATCGGTGCCGCCGCCGGTCAGCAACAGCAGATCGCGCCCGTCGCAGGTTATCAGACGCAGCTGGCGCGTCCGGTCGAGCGATAGAGCCTCGACCAGGACCAATCGCCGGGCGGCTATCGGCCGGGCCAATCGCAGCATGCGCGCGCCCCGTCCGGCCAGCACGATGATCCCGAGCACTGCGCCAAGCGCAGCCCCCGCCGTCAGGATGGCTTGAAGGAATGGTGGCATGCAATGGCCTTTTGCCGTTGGAAGGTTGTCATGAGCCTTTGGCCCGCAGCGCCAAGCTCAATGCATCGAGTTCAGTCAGCAGCGCGACGAGGCCGGCACGAGCTGCACGGCCATCGACCGCCGGCATGTCGAGCGCCTTTGCGCATAGCAGCCCGACCGCATGGTCCAGCCCGGCCAAATCTACCCGCCGCCCGGCATTGGTGAGGCCCGCGGCCATCTCCACGGTATGCCGCACGGCATGGGATAATGCGGTCACCTCGGTCACTGCATCATAAGCGTGCGGCGGCCATAGTCCTGGGTGGTTTACGACGATCGGGCTGTTCATGACGCAACGATATCCGCAAAAGGTTAGCGATTAGTTTCCGTGCCGCCTTAAACCTCGCGTTAATCAATTTTCTCTATTCTCCTGATTAACAAATAGGGGAATGTGATGGACCCGACGGAAACTGGCTCAACGGACATTGGATTGTTCCGGCTCGCGGAACAAAGACTGGCGTGGGTAGGGCGGCGGCAGGAGCTGCTTGCACAGAACGTGGCCAACGCGAGCACGCCGGGTTACCAGCCGCGTGACTTGCCGCCATTTGCCCAGGCTCTGGCCCATGCAGGCCCAGCAGCGTCGCTGGCCCAGACAAATCCAATGCATCTCGCTGGAAATAGCAGCACGCAGTCCGCCCTCTCGATCCGCCCGCGGGAGCGTTCGCCGGATGGCAATGGGGTTTCGATGGAGGACCAACTCACCAAGGTCGCCGATACCGCTGGCACGCAGGAACTGGTGACGAACCTTTATCATAAGTACACAAGCATGTTCCGCACCGCGCTGGGCCGGGCGGGGTAGGGCGCATGGACATCACGAAGGCGCTCGCAATCTCGAGCCGCGGCATGGACGTACAGACGGCCCGGCTGCGCACTATCGCCGAGAACCTTGCCAACCAGGACACGACCGGGTCGACCCCCGGCGCGGAGCCCTATCGGCGCAAAGTCATCACCTTTGAAAACCGCATGGACCAGAGTTTGGGCGTCAGCACCGTCCGAGTGAAAGAGATCACTCCCGACAAGAGCGACCTGCCGCTGCGCTTCGACCCGTCCCATCCGGCCGCCGACGCGAAGGGTTACGTGCGCACGCCCAACGTCAACAGCTTCATCGAGGTCATGGACATGCGTGAGGCCCAACGCGGCTATAGCGCGAACCTGAACGTGATGGAGGTCACGCGCACCATGCTGACCCGCACGATCGACCTGCTGAAATGACGGTGCCGATCCTCACCGTCAGCCCCGCCGGCGCCGCCAGCGCCTATGCGCGCGTGCAAGGCGGCGGGCAGCCGGGAAGCGGCGCGTCCGCGACAGGGTTTGGCGACGCAATGACCAAGGCGCTCGGTTCCGTGGTCGACGCAGGTCATCAGGCTGATGCCCAATCGATGCAGGCGATCGCTGGCGGCGGCAATCTCACGGATGTGGTGACGGCGGTGTCCCGCGCGGAACTCGCGCTGCAATCCGCGGTCGCCATCCGCGACAAGATCGTTCAGGCCTACCAAGACGTCATGCGGATGCCAATCTGACATGGGAAACGTAGAGGTTGCGGCAGCGTTGCGAGAGACGCTGTGGATCGTGTTGAAGCTCGGCGGGCCGCTGCTGCTGGCGGCGCTGGCGGTCGGGCTGGTGGTGTCGTTGATCCAGACGGTGACGCAGATCAACGAAGCGACCCTGGTATTCCTGCCCAAGCTGCTGGTCCTGTTCGGCGCGATGGCGCTGTTGGGGCCCTTCATGGCCAGCACCCTTACCGACTACACGCATGTGCTGATGGATCGGCTGGTGCTTGTGGGCGGCCAATGATCGGGTGTCGGTGATGGACGACGCGGCGCTGCTCGCGGCGCTTCCCGGCTGGGCGTTCGCCTTCGCGCTCGTGCTGGCGCGCACCGGGATGGCGGTTATGCTGATGCCTGGGCTTGGAGAGGCCGAGCCGCCGCCCATCGTTCGTGCCGGGCTGACTTTGGCGATCACCGTGCTGCTCGTGCCCGCGGTGGCGCCATTGGTACCCGCTGTGCCCGACATCGGCGTTCGCGGCGCTGGGATGATTGCGGCGGAGCTCGTCGTCGGCGGCCTGCTGGGCTGGCTGGCGCGGCTTCCGGCGATGGCGCTTGGCATGGCGGGCGCCGTCGTTTCGTATATGCTCGGCCTGTCCAGCGTCGTGCAGCCGGACCCGGCCTTGGGTGGGCAATCCGCCGCCATCTCTCGACTGCTTGGCCTGGCTGCGCCGGTGCTCATCTTGTCGGCCGGCCTCTATGCGCTGCCTCTGACGGCGTTGGCCGGGAGCTACCAACTGGTGCCGCCGGGCTCGATGCTGCCGGCGGGACCGCTGGCGGAGAGCGTTACGGGCGGCGTCGTCGCCTGTTTCGGCCTGGCGATGCGGCTCTCGGCGCCGTTTCTTCTGGCTGGCCTCGTGTTCCAAGCGGCCTTGGGACTGCTGGCGCGCCTGGTGCCGCAGCTGCAGGTCTACACCGCCGCCATGCCGGGCCAGATCCTGGGCGGGCTCGTGCTGTTGGGGTTGCTGGCGCCGCGTATACTCGACGCTTGGACCGAAGCGGTGAGCGCCGGCTGGTCCAGCCTGCCCGGCCTGTAGCGTCGGAGCCGCACCATGGCGGACGGAGGCGAAAGCGGCGATCGCACGAAGCCAGCAACTGAACGCCGGCTGCAGCGTGCCCGCGAGGAGGGCGACACACCGATGTCGCGCGAGCTTTGCGTGCTGGCCGGGCTTGGAGCAGCGACGCTCGTGCTCGCCATGGCCGGTCCTGGCATCGCACGCAGCCTGTCGATGCGGCTCACTTCCATGCTGGGCGCGATGGATAGCACGCCCGGTGCGGCGCTGCATGAGGCCGGCTGGGCGTTGCTGCTGGCGATCGGCCCGCTGCTGGGCGCCGTCCTGTTGGCGGGCGGGGCGGCAGTGCTGGTACAGACCAGCGGCTTGCTGCAGGTCAACAAGCTGACGCCGGACCTGTCCAAACTCAGCCCGATGCGCGGGCTCAAGCGCATATTCGGCCCGGACAACCTGATCGAGGCGCTAAAATCATTGGCCAAGGTCGGCGTGCTGGCCTGGGCCGTTTGGCGCGCCATGGCGGATGTGCTGCCCGGAGCGACCGCGTCCGTCTGGTGGGAGCCGGATACGTTGATGGACCGGCTGACCCGGGACTTGCTGCATCTTTGCATGCTGGTCCTGGCCTGCCAGGCCGCGATCGCCGTGCTGGATCTCGCTTGGGTCCGTTTCCGCTTCGCCAGCCGCATGCGCATGTCCGCACAGGAGGTCAAGCAGGAGCATCGGGATAGCGAGGGCGACCCGCGCCTGAAGGCGAAGCTGCGCCAACTCCGCATGGCGCGTGCCCGGCGGCGCATGATGGCCGCAGTACCGACCGCAACCGTCATCATCACCAACCCGACGCACTATGCAGTAGCGCTGCTCTATGACCGCGGCACCCAGTCCGCGCCGCGGATCGTGGCCAAGGGTATGGACGAGGTCGCCGCACGCATTCGCGCCATGGCTGCCGAACATGGAGTGCCGATGGTCGCGAACCCGCCGTTAGCACGGGCGCTGCATGCGCTCGAGCTCGACGCGGAGGTGCCGGCCGAGCACTTCAAGGCGGTTGCGGAAATCATCGCCTATATCTGGCGCCTGCAGGGCGGTACAGCCGCCGGGCGTTAATGTTCGCTCTTTGTTCTTGCGTGCCGGGTCTGAAGCGCCCATCTAGGGCTTTCGTGATAACGGTTAACCAGCTAGTTTCGCTTTCGGTCGTAGCTGTGACGCTCTGCCGGGCAAAAGCGCGGGACAAGGATCGAACATGGACAAGAACAAGGCCCTCGACGCGGCTCTGACCCAGATTGAACGCGCGTTTGGCAAGGGCTCCATCATGCGGATGGGCGCGAAGGCGGGTGATCAGCAGATCGAGACAATTCCGTCCGGCTCGCTTGGTTTGGATCTGGCGTTGGGCATCGGCGGGCTGCCCCGCGGCCGTGTTCTCGAAATCTATGGCCCGGAGAGTTCGGGTAAGACGACCTTGGCGCTGCATGCGATTGCCGAGGCGCAGAAACGTGGCGGAACCTGTGCCTTCATCGACGCGGAGCATGCGCTTGACCCGATCTATGCGCGCAAGCTTGGTGTCGACGTCGACAACCTGCTGCTGAGCCAGCCCGATGGGGGCGAGCAGGCACTGGAGATTTGCGACACGCTGGTGCGGTCCGGCGCGGTCGACATTGTCGTAATCGACAGCGTCGCAGCTTTAGTGCCCCGGGCCGAGCTCGAAGGGGAGATGGGTGACACCCACGTCGGCCTGCATGCGCGGCTGATGAGCCAGGCGTTGCGCAAGTTGACGGGTAGCGTTGCGAAATCACATACGATGCTGATTTTCCTCAATCAAATTCGGTTGAAGATCGGCGTGATGTTCGGCAATCCGGAGACCACGACTGGCGGCAACGCGCTGAAGTTCTACGCGTCGATCCGCATGGAAATCCGGCGCATCGGTCAGATCAAGGACCGCGAGGAGGTTGTGGGCAACCAGACTCGGGTAAAGGTGGTCAAGAACAAGCTGGCCCCGCCATTCCGGCAGGTGGAGTTCGACATCATGTATGGCGAGGGGATCAGCAAGGTCGGTGAGCTGATCGACCTTGGCGTAAAGGCGAACGTGGTCGAGAAATCTGGTGCGTGGTTTAGCTATGACAGCACGCGCATTGGCCAGGGCCGGGAGAATGCCAAGCAGTTCCTGCGCGACCACAAGGATATGGCGGATTCGATCGAGAAGAAGGTGCGGGAGCAATCGGGCGTCGTCGCAAATTCGATGCTTGCGCCGCCTGAGGAAGGCGACGACGCCGAAGCGGCAGACTAGGGCGTGTTGAAGACGCGGGCCGCATTTGCCTGACTACCTGCCGACGGGCAGCCTGCTTGGTGCCCTGCCTCTGACCGATGCCGACCACATGTTGGTCGAAGCCGCCCGTGCTGTTTTGCTGCGCCACTACCGCCCGTTCTGGCATACAGTCGGCGCGGCGTTGCGGGGCAGGGACGGGCGCATCTGGACCGGCGTGCACTTAGGGGCGACCGTCGGGCGGCTGTCGATTTGCGCTGAGGCTGTGGCGCTCGGCCGCGCGGTAATGGACGGGGATGGCACCATCGAATGCGCCGTCGCCGTGCGCCATCCGAAGCCGGAGGAGACGGCCCGCGAGATCGCGGTTGTCTCCCCGTGCGGCGCCTGCCGCGAGAACTTGACCGATTATGACGTGGCCGCGCTCGTGATCATCGACACACCGAATGGCCTACGAAAGGTGCCGATCGGTTTTTTGCTGCCGTTTCCCTATCAGCGCTAAATTATATGGAACAAAAGCGGATCACTGGAGTTATTTGTCCATGAGCACGAACCCAAAGACAGACGCGAACGAGCAGGCGACGCCGTCGAACGCGGAGAAAGACCCCCATGAGTGGACGACCGGCAACGAGACCATGACGGGGGCACAGGCAAGTTACCTAAAAACGCTGACGGAAGAGGCTGGGGAGGAGTTCGACCCGTCCCTGAGCAAGGCCGATGCATCAATGAAAATCGACGAACTGCAGAAGAAAACCGGCCGCGGCAAAAGCCACTAAGCGCAACACGGTCGCGCGGATGACAGACGGCGCTGTCTAGGCTACGCACGGGGCTGCATCCTTTTAGGACGAGCTCCTCTCGCCATGCCCAGCAGCAATGACATCCGCGCGACCTTTCTCGACTTTTTTGCTCGCAACGGGCACCAGGTCGTCCCAAGTAGTTCCCTCGTGCCGATCAACGATCCAACCCTATTGTTCACCAATAGCGGCATGGTGCAATTCAAGAACGTATTCACCGGCCAGGAACGGCGGCCCTACTCAAGGGCAACTACCGCCCAGAAGTGTGTGCGGGCAGGCGGCAAGCATAACGATCTCGATAACGTTGGCTATACTGCGCGGCATCATACTTTTTTTGAAATGCTGGGTAATTTTAGCTTTGGTGATTACTTCAAGCCACTCGCCATTGAACATGCTTGGACTCTGTTAACCCGCGACTTCGGTATCGCGCCCGATCGACTGCTGGTCACCGTATATGCTGAGGATGAAGAAGCTGCGACGTTGTGGCGCAAGATCGCTGGCCTCCCCGACAGCCGCATCATACGCATCGCGACCGCCGACAATTTTTGGCGAATGGGCGACACCGGCCCATGCGGACCCTGTTCCGAGATTTTCTTCGACCATGGCGACGGCATCCCCGGCGGGCCGCCCGGCAGCCCTGATGAGGACGGCGACCGTTTCATCGAGATCTGGAATCTCGTGTTCATGCAATTCGAGGAGGGCCCGCCCGGCACGCGCACCTCCTTGCCGCATCCCTCGATTGACACTGGCATGGGCTTCGAACGCTTCGTCGCCGTCATGCAGGGTAAGCACAACAACTACGATATCGACATGATGCGCGCCCTGGTGCTGGCGAGCGCCGAGGTGACCGGACAGGATGCAGACGGGCCGTTCCAGACCAGCCATCGGGTCGTAGCCGACCATTTGCGCAGCGTTTCGTTCATGATCACGGATGGCGTGCTGCCCGCGAAGGATGGGCGCGGCTATGTCCTTCGCCGCATTATGCGCCGGGCCATGCGCCACCTGCATATGATGGGCACCCGTGAGCCAACGTTTCACCGGCTCGTTCCTGCACTCGTGCGCCAAATGGGCTCGGCCTACACTGAGCTGTCGCGCGCCGAACCCCTGATTACCGAGACCATGCGGCTCGAGGAGAACCGGTTCAAGGCGATGCTGGAGCGCGGCCTCGGCCTGCTCTCGGAAGAAACGGCGCGGCTCGGCGAGGGCGGCGCATTGCCCGGCGCGGTCGCGTTCAAACTCTATGACACATTTGGCTTCCCGCTCGACCTTACGCAGGACGCGTTGCGTGAGCAGGGCAGAGCGGTCGATGTCGCCGGGTTCGATGCGGCAATGCAGGAACAGCGCACCCGCGCCCGGGCGGCCTGGGCAGGTTCGGGCGATGCTGCGACGGAACGGGTCTGGTTCGACCTACGGGAACGAGTCGGCGCGACCGAATTCTTGGGCTATTCGACCGAGAGCGCCGAGGGCGAGGTGCTTGCTGTTGTTGTCGATGGCACGGCTGCACAGCAGGCCAACGCCGGGCAGGCGGTCGCAATCATCCTGAACCAAACGCCGTTTTATGCCGAGAGCGGCGGCCAAGTAGGCGATGCCGGCTGGATCACCGGGCCGGACGGCCTTCGGGTCCGGATCGACACCACGCAAAAGAAGCTTGGCGACCTGTTTGCGCATGTGGGCGTGGTCGAGGCGGGCACGCTCGCGGTCGGCGCCCCCATTTTGGCCGACGTCGACCACGATCGCCGCGGCGCCATTCGGGCCCACCATAGTGCCACGCATCTGCTGCATTCCGCATTGCGCGAGCGGCTGGGTCCGCACGTCGCGCAAAAGGGCAGCCTCAACGCGCCGGATCGCCTGCGTTTCGACGTCAGCCAGCCGACGCCGATCACTCGCGACGTCCTCGCTCTGGTCGAAGCCGAGGTGAACGCCCGCATTCGCGAGAACAGCGAGGTCACGACGCGGCTCATGACTCCGGAGACCGCGGTGGCGGACGGCGCGATGGCGCTGTTTGGTGAGAAATATGGCGATGAGGTCCGCGTGGTCTCGATGGGCGGTGCGGACCCAGCCGGGAAACCATTCTCGGTTGAGCTGTGCGGCGGCACCCATGTTCGCCGAACCGGCGATATCGGTTTGTTTCGGGTGGTAAGCGAGTCGGCGGTCAGCGCCGGGGTCCGCCGCATCGAGGCCGTCACTGGGGCCGCAGCGCTTGCCACGGTCGCCGAGAGCGAAAGTCGGCTCGTGGCGGTTGCAGCGCTGTTGCGTGCGAGCACAGCGGATGCTGCGGACCGGGTAGGACAACTTATCGAGGACCGACGCAATCTGGAGCGTCAAGTCACCGAGCTGCAGCGAAAACTTGCAATCGGGACAGCAACGGGCAAGGTCGAGGAAATAGGCGACGTGAAGTTCACCGCACGCGATCTCGGGGACATCCCGGCACGCGACCTCAAGGGCGTGGCCGAGGCGATAGGAACCGAAATCGGCAGCGGTGTGGTTGCCGTTGTGTCGACGGCCGATAACAAGGCCAGCATCGTCGTCCGCGTCTCGGCTGACCTCGTATCCAGGTCCGGGCTCAATGCCGTCGCTCTAGCGCGAACCGCGAGCGCAACGATGGGCGGCACCGGTGGCGGCGGGCGGCCCGACTTGGCTCAGGCTGGCGGGCCGGATGCAACCGCGGTATCGGCTGCATTCGACGCCATCCGGGCGGCCCTTGCCCAGTAAGCAGCGATCACCCGAGATACTTAGCGAACCACTGCAGCATCTCCTGCCAGCCCGCCTCGGCGTCGGCCTTGCGGTAGCTCGGTCGATAGTCCGCGTGGAAGCCGTGCGGGGCATCGTCGAACACATGAATGGCAACGGTTTTGCCCGCTTCATTGGCCTTCGCCGCTGCCGCACGGACCTCCGCCACGGGAATGCCGGTATCCTGCCCGCCATAGAGGCCCAGCAACGGCGCTTTCAGCTCGGTCGCGACATCGGCCGCATTGTGGGGCTGGATGTCGGAAGGCGTGCCGCCGACCGGCCCATACCAAGCAACCGCAGCCTTTATTGCCGGATTATGCGCCGCATAGAGCCATACGTCGCGTCCGCCGCGGCAAAATCCGGTGACGACCAGGCGCGCCGGGTCGCCATGGTTCGCAGCCGCCCAGATCGCCGTCGCGTCGAGGTCGAGCAGCAGCTCGGTATCGGGCGTTTTGCTGATCACGTCGCGCACGATCGCGGACACGTCGGTCATTTTGGAAAGATCGCCGATCCGCGCATACAGCTCCGGCGCCACCGCGAGATAGCCAGCCTTGGCCAGCCGGCGGCAGGTGTCCTTGATATATTCGTGGACCCCGAAGATTTCCTCGATCACCAGCACGATCGGAAACGGCCCGGCGCCGGCTGGCCTCGCGAAATACGCGGGCAGCGATCCCTGGTTGGTCGGCACCGTCGTTTCGCCCGCCTCCAGGCCAGTCGCCTCGGTGTGGATCGCCTGCGCCTCGACGCGGGTCGTCGCCAGCGTGAAGCCGCTGATCAGCCCCGTCATGATCACGCCGCGGCGCGGTAACGGATAGTTCGTTAGGCCCTGAAGTCCGTCCATTGGGATACCCTTAAGCACGGCCCGCAAGACTGGCGGGCCCAGATAAAATTCAGGCGGCTTTCGAAACCGTCATCGCCGTCTGCAAGTTGGCGTCGATACGGTCCAGAAAGTCCTGCGTGTTCAGCCACGCCTGCTGCTTGCCGATCAGGCTCGCAAGGTCCTTGGTCATGGCGCCGCTCTCGACCGTCTCGATGCAGACGCGTTCCAGCGTATCGGCAAACGTCGTCACATCCGGCGTCGCATCGAACCGGCCGCGATAGGCCAGGCCGCGCGTCCAGGCGAAGAT
>CAXTJW010000019.1:1705-21836 GCA_964244305.1 uncultured Acetobacteraceae bacterium | reverse complement strand
GCCTGTGCTCGCATGTCCCGTCCCACCATCGTCGTGAGCCTGCCCCTTCCTGATCGTCGCCGTCGTCAGCCACAAACGCCCGCCTCACGCGCGTGAAGCCAAGCACCTAGACCATTTTTCCGCAACACCACCTTAACTCACGACACGACGACGCCAAGCTCGGCCAAGATCAACTTGACATCGCGCAGGCGGTCTGGGTCTTGGTCTTCTGGGAGGCAAGGCGCACGGCAGCGTCGTCCGCAACGCCGGCACCATTTTGCCCGTCTTGGCTTGCTCCGCCCGCCCTAAATCATCGAGCCTGTCTGCTACTCAGCGTCGCCATCGCGGTCGCGCGGCAGATACAGCAGCACGGTCGTGCCGCGGCCTTCCTCGGTGTCGATTCGCGCATACCCATTGCTCTGCTTCGCAAAGCCATACAGCATGGATAATCCCAGGCCAGTACCCTGGCCGACGCGCTTGGTCGTGAAGAACGGCTCGTAGGCCCGTTTGGCCACCTCCGCCGACATGCCGACGCCATTGTCTGTCACGCTGATCAATACGTATCGGCCCGGCTCCAGACCATCACCCTGCTGCTGTGCACAGGCGTTGCCGAGACAGACATTCGCCGTCTCGATGGTCATGCGTCCGCCGTCCGGCATGGCGTCGCGGGCGTTGATGACCAGGTTCAACAGCGCGTTCTCAAGCTGGTGCGCGTCGCATACCGTGATCCATAACCCACCTGCGAGCACCGTCTCGACCTCGATCGCGGGGCCCACCGCACGTAGGATCATGTCCTCCATCCCGGCCACCAGCAGGTTCGCGTTCACCGGGCTCGGATCGAGCGCCGTCTTCCGCGAGAACGCGAGCAGTCGCTGCGTCAGCGCGCTCCCACGTTCCACCGAGGCAATCGCCACCGCAACATAACGGACCGCCTCGGCCACACGTCCCTGCGCGAAACGGGCTTGCAGCATCTCCAGGCTGCCCGAAATGCTTTGCAGGAGGTTGTTGAAGTCGTGCGCGATGCCGCCGGTCAGTTGGCCCACCGCCTCCATCTTCTGTGACTGCCGCAACGTGTTTTCAGCGTTGGCGCGCGCGGCGACCTCTTGTTCGACACGGGTTTCGAGCGTCCTGTTCAAATCCGCCAGCGCCGCCTCGGCCTCACGCAATGCAGTCACGTCGGTGTTGGTGCCCAGCCAACGGACGACATGGCCCTGGCCGTCGCGGATCGGAAGCACGCGTGTCAGGAACCAGCGGTATTCGCCGCTTCTACTGCGGAGCGGGAAGGTGTCCTCAAAGGGCTCGCCGGCACGGAGTCCCTCGGAGAAGGCTGCAACGGTACGGTCGACGTGATCGGGGTGATGAACCTTGGTCCAACCCCAGCCTTCCATTTCCGGGAGGGTCATGCCGGTGTAGCTAAGCCAGCGCTGGTTATACCAGCTGATCCAGCCGCTCGCGTCCGCTGTCCAGGCGAACTGGCTGATGTTGTCGGCAAGTTCGTGGAAACGCTGCTCGCTGGCACGCAGCGCGGCCTCCGTGCGTGCCCGTTCCACCACGACCCAACTGCGTTCGGCCACATCTTGGACGAGACTCTCCTCGCTCTTGGTCCAGGCTCGGGGCGTCCTTTGATGGACAAAGAGGCAGGCTCGCAGCCGGCCCCATTTGACGAGTGGAACGACAATGACCGCATGCGTATCGACGGCTGCGAAAGCCATCATTACGTCCGCACCTTGCGTCAGCGACGCTGTGAGCGCGTTGTCATACGCAACGGTCTGTCCCTGCCGTAACGCGGCAATGAACAGTGGGCCGAAGTCGTTCAAGCGGTGACGCCCGAGGCGGCTCGGCATGCCTGGGACCGTCCACTCCGCCTCGACGACGTGATGCTCATCGTCCTCTTCGACCCAGGCATAGCCAACGCGGTCGGCTACTAAATGCGCGCCCAGCATCGACACCGCCTCGTGCATGGCGTGCCGGGGGTCGTCCAGCCCGCGCAGCCGCTTGTCGAGGCGGAGTAGGAAACTCTGGCCTGGGTGACCGACCTGACCCTCCCGGCGTTCAAAGCGGAGCGCCGCATGCACGACCGGGCTTGCGCTCTTGTGCTGACCGGAGGCGATGCGGCCATTGACGTAGGCGGTCAAACCCGGCGGGAGCACGAGGCTGTGAACGGGCTTGGTTGTCATGGGCAGGACATGACGCTCAGGATAGAAGCATGTCCAGTTGTTCAACCAAAAGCTGACAAATAGACCATGCTCTACCGAGGTTGCCGCCGCGATCCGCAATAAGGGCCATCGAACCCGGCTGCGCCGGCGACCTCATAGCCTGTTTGAAATTTTGCACTGCGCCTGCATGAGCGGAAGGCTTACCTTTCGATCGAATTTCGCAAGCGGTTCCCGCAATGGAAATCTCGACGGTCGACGCATAAGCTTCAAACTCCCCGATTGCGTCCACTTGCAAAAACCGCCAACTTCGTTGCAAGCTCAGCTTCACGTGCAGTCGCGAGCAACCCATAAGGTGACCCCGACATGACGGCCGTTCGACAAGCGTCGGCAACGCCAAATCAGGACGTGGATGCGAAGCTCGCCCGGCTCGCGGACCTCGAGGCAACGATGTCCGTGTTGCGCCACGATCTACGTGGGATGCTCGCGCCCGCTCTCCTCGTTGTCGACATGCTGCTCGCGCACTCCGATCCCAAGGTGGTGAAGGCGGGAGAGACCGTGGAGAAGGCGGTCATGCGGGCTGAAACGCGGCTGGTTGCGACCCGGCCTCCTTCGAAGGAGCGGCTTTTCGGATAGGCCGGACGCTATCGCCGGGCGGCTAGGCTCGTGGTGGTATAGAAATCGCGCAACAGGCTGCGGAAGCCGATGCTGGCCAGATGCACGTGGCTGCCGGCGTCCAGCATCAATGGGTCGCCCACCCACTGCCCAAGGCTGTTCCGGCGCAGCAGTTCGCCTGCGACCGACATGCTCGATAGCAGCAGGATTTCCACCACGCTCGGGATCGTCGTGTAGGCCCACGCGTTGGCGCGCGTCTGCGCGTCGTTGGACGGAGACAGCATCTCAATGAGCAGGACGGCGTCGGCGATGGTTCGAGCCCCGCTTGCAGGCGCGCAGGTGACGCCGAGGCCAGGGATGCGCTCGTTGCTGATCGAGCAAACGCGCGGGATGACGCCGGAGGCGGCGATCACGCGGCAGGACGAGCCGCGGTGCGGGATGCGCAAGGCGGTGCTCCTGCCGTATCATACCGGGCCGCATCCAGAACTCTAGCAGTAGTGCCGACTGCCGCGTGCAACCGGGATGCACAATCAGAGTGCATGCAATTACTCGGCAAAGATCCCAAAATTGTAACTTTTAATTGCATATCGTTTTCACGTATGAACTAAATCGGACAAAGTGCGCGATTTCCCATTGCCAAAACGATATGACACTTGATATGGCAACTCCATCACTTCGTCATAGGCCGTCAGATCAATGAACCCGTCGGCCGCCGCCAGGTTTCTGGCGCAGCCACAGAACATCGCAGCCGGTAAAATCGGCGGATCAATATCCATCTGGCAGCTCCGCCCGGAGCACATGTCTTGAACAGTACCGACAACATCAGTCCGCGATCGCCATTGCAGCTTCAGGTCGTTTTGGCCAAATTCGGCGAACTCGCCTTGCGATCACATAGCCTCGACGAGGTTCTGACCGAAGCCTGTCATCTCGTACGGGAAGGTTTAGGCACGGACCTCGCCAAAGTCATGGAGTTGGCAGACGACGGCCAAACCTTGTCGGTGCGTGCGGGCGTGGGTTGGAAGCCCGGCGTCGTGGGCCACGTCACCCTGAAGGCGGTGGAGGGCACCTCGGAAGGCTATGCCCTGAAAACGGGCGAGCCGATGACCTCCCCCGACATCGAGAAGGAGACACGGTTCACCTATCCGCCATTCTTGACCGACAACGGCGTCCGCGCCGTCGCCAACGTGGCGATCATCGGCAGCGAAGATCGGCCGCCATTCGGCATCCTTCAGATCGACAGCCGTAAACCTCGGCAGTTCAATAGCGACGACATCACCTTCCTGCGCAGCTACGCCAATCTTATCGCGGCAGCCGTCGACCGCTTGCGCGTCATGGGGGAGGTGCACCGGTCCAACGAGGCGCTGGAGCAAAGGGTGGCCGAGCGCACCCAGGACTTGGTGGAGGCGAACAACAAGCTGCGGGTTGCATACGAGGAACGCGGCCGCGTCGACGAGGCACTGCGCCAATCGAACAAGATGGAGGCGGTCGGGCAACTCACCGGCGGCTTGGCGCACGACTTCAACAACCTGCTCGCCGGCATATCGGGGAGCCTGGAGCTCATTCGTACTCGCGTGGCGCAGGGTCGCACCGGAGAGATCGAGCGCTATCTGGAAACCGCACTGGCGTCATCTGCCCGGGCCGCAGCGTTGACCCAGCGCCTGCTCGCCTTCGCGCGCCGGCAGACCCTCGATCCCAAGCGCACGAACGTGAACGACTTGGTCGGCGGCATGGCGGACTTGTTCGGCCGCACGGTGGGGCCGGCGATCCAGATCAAAACCAAGCTGGAAACTAAGCCGTGGGCCACCCTGTGCGACCCGAACCAACTCGAAAGCGCGCTGCTCAACCTCGTCATCAACGCGCACGACGCCATGCCCGGCGGCGGGCAACTCGTCATCGAGACGGCAAACATCGTCGTTCCCGACCGGCGTAACACACACCAGGACGTGCCCCTGCTGAACGTGCCGCCGGGAGATTACATCGTCCTGTCTGTCACCGATACTGGCGTCGGCATGGCTCCGGAGGTGCTGACACGCGCCTTCGATCCGTTCTTTACCACCAAGCCGCTTGGCCAGGGTACTGGCCTCGGCCTATCCATGATCTACGGCTTCGTTCAGCAATCCGGCGGATACGTCAATCTGCACAGCGAGTCTGGACAGGGCACCCAGGTCACGATCTACCTTCCCCGCTATCTCGGCGTGGCGCTCGAAGCAGAGGTCGAGGCACCAGTCCCGTTGCTGGGGCCAACGACAAGCGGGGTTGTCCTGGTCGTCGAGGACGAACCGCCGGTGCGCATGGTCGTCGTCGATGTGCTGTCCGACCTTGGCTATACTGTTCTCGAAGCGAGCGATGGCCGCGCCGGGCTGCATATCGTGGAGTCGACCGCCCGTGTCGACCTGCTGCTCACGGACGTCGGCCTGCCTGGCGGGATGAACGGCCGGCAGCTTGCCGATGCCTCGCGGCAAAGCCGGCCGGACCTCAAGGTGCTGTTCATGACGGGCTACGCCGATCAGGTCGCCATCGGCAACCGGCTGTTGGACGACGGCATGCAGGTGATGACCAAGCCCTTCGCGCTCGATGCACTCGCTGCCAGGGTGCGGGGGATCATGAGCGGTTAGCCGGCCGGGCGACATTGCGCCGGCGTGTCGGGCCGCCTCGGCATTGCCCTTATCAAACGCGCGCAAGGTCCGTCATGGATCCAGAATGCGGGTTCTACGGCAACGGCATCGTCGAGTAGGCGTCAGGGAGCCACCCCCCTGGCACACGATGGAAGCGCGGCGTCTGGAACGCACCGACGACCTCAACAGCGTCGGGCCAAGTGGCGCGCCAGGCCGGGCCCTGGATCATCACCACCGCAAGACCGACGGGCGTGACGCCCACCGTGCGCAGCAATGCGAGCCCCGCACCAGCCGAGCGGCCGGTGCTCACAACGTCGTCCACCAGCAGCACCCGGCGGCCCTGCAACCGGTCCAGCAGGCGCGGATCGAGCCACATGCGCCGTGCTGCGTTGGCGCCTTCGGCCGGCGCCGTGATGGAGCCGAGCGGCGCGGACAGGGCGTCGTCATACCAGCGTTTGCGCGTCGTGGACGGCGCCACCCAATGGGCATGTCCAAGTGCACGCGCCACCGCAGCGCCCACCGTGTGCCCGAGCGTCGGCAAGCCCACGATGACCTCGACCTCTAATCGCCCGGCCGACGCAGCAGTCCAGGCGGTAAGCCGGTCCAGCACGTGAAAGGAAGCCTGGTTGGCAATCAGCCCGGCGACCGCCACATCGCCGAATTCCCGCAGCGGCAGCGTCAGGTATTGCCCATCGGGCATCTGGGCCGGGTAGCGGTCCGTCCAGGGCGGCTGGCCTTGCGCCTCCGGCTCGAACTCCTGCCAGAACTGCATGCCGGGCTCATGGCGCTATGGTGGAGCTCGACAGCTTCAGCCCGGCCATGAGCTCGGCCAGCCGCCCGGGATCGGCGCCGGCCAGCAGCACTCCGGAGAATTCGCCTTGGCTGCCCGTCACCAGCAGGGTCCGCGGTCCGACGTCCCCCGCCGCCTTTGAGCCGATCTCGGCCACATCGGGCCGCTGGCGCAGCGCTTCGATCACGGGCGCCAGATCGGCCGTCGCGGCAAACAGAAAGCGATGGGTGGGCCACTCGGTGCCGTCGTGCCGCTTGCCCGTTGCCGATGGAAGCTTCATGGCCTCCAGCTCCTCCCGGCTCGTGAGGTCGTGGAACAGCGCGAGTGCCGCGGCACGTGCCGGATCGGGCAGTGCGAAGCTATCGGCTTGGGCCTCGATCTCGACAGGGGACGCGGCGGACAGGATGCGCATGGCTCAAGCTCCAGGAATGCTGCAGCATTATCGCAGCAGTAGAACGCAGAAGTGGGAACGCGGCACGATGAAATTGAACCACGTCGCCAATCGCCTCGATGATCGGCATTTCGGCCTCATTGTCGAGATGCTGAAAACGCAGCTCGGCTTCATCGAGCTTCGCCAGACCGACCGGGCCATCTGGCTGCGGCAGCCCGGAGCCAACGTGGATCTGCAGTTCAACCGCAGCGATACGATCGACCGCGCCACAGACAAGAGCCGCTCGCAGGTGTCGTTCCTGAGCGAAACGCCTCAAGCGGCGCTGGAACACCTCGCTGCCTGGGCCCGGGCGCATGGACTGGAGGCGGCCGTGGGCAGCTATTCGGGGAAGGAGTTCTTCCTCGACGTCCCCGAGGCCTTCGTGGATTTCGTGATCGAGGCGATGACCCCAGACCTCGCCGACTACGGCGTGAACGCCTAAGCAGACCTCTATGGGTCTGCGCGGCTAAATCGAGACCCGCGTGGGGGACCCGCACATCGCCGCTCCATTCAATACAGATGGCAAGCGACGGAGTGGCCGGGCGCAAGATCGGCCAGTGCCGGGTCGACCTCACGGCATTTCGGCATCGCCTGCGGGCAGCGCGGGTGGAACCGGCAGCCGGACGGGATCGCCATCGCGCTCGGGATGTCGCCGCCCACCCGTGTCCGCTTCGCCCGCCGCTCCGCCCGTCCCACCGGCGACAGCGCCGGCACGGACGCGATCAGCGCCTGCGTGTAGGGGTGCAGCGGCCTTGCATACAGCGCCCGCTTCTCCGCCTGCTCCACCACCCGGCCCAGGTACATCACCGCGACCCGGTCGCTGATGTGCCGCACGACGCCCAGGTCGTGCGCGATGAACAGCATCGCCACCCCCAATTCCGCCTGCAGGTCCTGCAGCAGGTTCACGATCCCTGCCTGCACCGACACGTCCAGCGCCGAGACCGGCTCGTCGCACAGCAGGAAGCGCGGCTGCAGGATCAGCGCCCGCGCAATGCCGATCCGCTGCCGCTGCCCGCCGCTGAACTCGTGCGGATAGCGCGCGGCCGCCGAGGCCGGCAGCCCCACCCGCTCCAGCATCGCCGCCACCATTGCCCGCTCGGCCCGGCGACCATGGATCAGCAGCGGCTCCCGCACGATCGCCTCGACCGTCATGCGCGGATCGAGCGCGCCGTAAGGGTCCTGGAACACGACGCCCATCGCCCGCCGCGCCTGCTTCAGCGCTGTTCCGTGCAGGGTGGTGATGTCCTGCCCGTCGAACGCGACCCGGCCCGCGCTGGGCGGCAGCAGGCGGACCAGCAGGCGGCCGAGCGTGCTCTTGCCGCAGCCGCTCTCTCCCACCAAGCCGAGCGTCATGCCCGCGTCGATCGAGAGCGACACGCCGTCGACCGCCCGCAGGACGGCCTTATGCCCAAGGCCGAACAGCCCGCCGCCGCCGAGGTCGTAGTGCTTCGATAAGCCATCGGCCTGAACCAGTGCCGTCAAGCGACATCCATCCGGATGCAGGCGGCCTCATGCGCGGCGTCCAGCGGCAGCAGCGGCGGCACGCCTGCCTCGCACGCATCGGCACGCAGCCCGCAGCGCGGCGCGAACCGGCAGCCCGGCGGCCGCGACCGCGGGTCCGGCAGCGTGCCGGGGATCGAGGCGAGCCGCGCCCGGTCGTCGTCCAGCGCCGGCACGCAGCCCAGCAGCGCCCGCGTATACGGATGCCCCGGCGCCGCGAACAGCCGCTCCACCGGCGCCTGCTCCACCACCCGGCCCGCATACATGACCGCGACCCGGTCCGCGACCTCCGCGATCACGCCCATGTTGTGGGTGATCAGCATCACCGCCATGCCGAGTTGCTCCCGCAGGTCCAGCAGCAAATCGAGGATGCCCGCCTGGATCGTCACATCCAGCGCCGTCGTCGGTTCGTCGGCGATCAGCAACCGCGGACGGCACGCCAGCGCCATCGCGATGCCGACCCGCTGCCGCTGCCCGCCGCTGAGCTGGTGCGGGTAGTCGCCCAGCCGCCGGGCCGCCGACGGAATGCCGACGCGCTCCAGCATCTCGACGGCACGGTCCCGCCGCTTGCTGCTGTCGCGCTCGCCGCCGGGTTGATGGGCGTGGGCGGCGAGCGTTTCGGTGATCTGCTCGCCGATGGAGAAGACGGGGTTGAGGCTCGTCATCGGCTCCTGGAACACCATGCCGATGCCGGGCCCGCGGAGGCGGCGCAGCCGGTGCTCCGCCATGCCGGTCAGCACCTGGTTTTCGAACACCACCCGGCCGCCCACGACCCGCGCCGCCGGTTCCGGCAAAAGGCCCATGACGCTCAGCGCGGTCACGCTCTTGCCGCTGCCGCTCTCGCCGACGATGCCGAGGATTTCGCCGGGCTCGAGCGACAGCGACACGTCCTCGATCGCCGTCGCCTCGCCCCGCTCCGAGCGGAACGTCACCGTCAATGCCTCGATGGCTAGCAGGCTCAAGGCTGCAGCCGGAGCCGCGGGTCCAGAACGTCGCGCAGCCCGTCGCCCAGCAGGTTCAGCCCCATTACCGTCAGCATCAGCAATATGCCGGGGATGGTGATGATCCACGGCGCCTCGCGCATGTATTGCCGCCCCTCGGCCATGATGTTGCCCCAGGTCGGCGTCGGCGGCACCGCGCCCAGGCCGAGGAAGCTGAGCGTCGCCTCCGTCAGCACGGCATAGGCGAACAGGAAGCTCAGCTGAACAATCAGCGGCGCCAGCGCGTTCGGGATCACGTGCGTCCGCAAGATCCGCCAGTGCCCGGCGCCGGCCGCCACCGCCGCCTGCACATACTCCATCTCCCGCAGCACCAGCACCGACGCCCGCACGATCCGTGCCGTGCGCGGGATGTAGACGACGGCCAGCGCCAGGATGACGTTCTCCGTCGACGGCCCCAGCACCGCCGTGATCCCGATCGCCAGCAGGATCGCGGGGAACGCCATCAGCGCGTCGTTGACCCGCATCAGCGGGCCGTCCACCCGGCGGAAATATCCGGCCAGCGCGCCCACCAGGGTGCCGAAGACGGCATTGAGCACGACGACCGCGACGCCGATCTCGACCGACAGCCGCGCGCCCCACACCGTACGCGACCACAGGCTGCGCCCGAGGTTGTCGGTGCCGAACACGAAATCGGCCGACGGCGGCAGGAACTTGGTGCGGAAGCTCAATTTGTTGGGGTCCGCCGTCGTGATCCATGGCGCGAACGCCGCCAGCGTCAGCACCACCAGGAACAGCGCCAGCCCCGTCATGAACAGCCGGTGCCGCAACAGCCGCCGCAGCGTGGCGCGGCCCGGGCTCTCATCCATCGCCGTCATTCATCGCCGCTACCGCCCATAGCGGATGCGCGGGTCCAGCACGGCATAGAGCATGTCGACCCCCAGGTTGATCAGCACCAGCAGCGCCGTCACCAGCAGCAGCCCGCCCTGCACCATCGGATAGTCCCGCCCCAGCACCGCCGACGTCAGCAGCTGGCCGATCCCCGGGATGCTGAACAGCGTCTCCGTCACTACCGAGCCCGAAACCAGCAGGCTGATGATGATGCCCACCACCGTCGTGATCGGTATCATGGCGTTGGCCAGCGCGTGCTTGCCTACCACCATGTAACGTGGCAGCCCCTTGGCGCGGGCCGTCCGCACGTAATCCTGCCGCAGCACCTCCAGCATCGTGCTGCGCGTGGTCCGCGCCAGGAGCCCAATGTTGAGCAGCGCGAGCGAGACCGCCGGCATCGTGCTGGTGCGGAACCAGCCCCAGGGGTCGTCGGTGAAGGCGATGTAGCCCCCGGTCGGCAGCCAGCCGAGCCCGACCGCGAACCAGATGATGAACAGCAGCCCCAGGAAGAAGTTCGGGATGGAGATGCCGAGCATCGCCACCATCATCGCCGCCTGGTCCACCCAGGTGTTCTGCCGCAACGCCGCCAGCACCCCGGCGCCGATCCCCACCACGAGCGTGATCGCCAGCGCATAGAGCGACAATGCCATCGTGATCGGCAGGCGCTGCATCGTCGCCCAGAACACGCTCTGCCCCAGCAGGATGCTGCGGCCGAAATCGCCGTGCAGCAGGCCGCCATACCAATGCGCCGCCTGGATCAGCAGCGGCTGGTCGAGGCCGAGCTGCTCGCGGATCTGCGCCACCATCTGCGGCGTCGCCGACAGCCCGGCGATCGCGGCCGAGGGATCGCCGGGGATCATCCGCATCAAGGCGAAGCTCACGGCGCTGACCAGCAGCAGCACCGGCACGACGCCGGCCAGGCGAACCAGCAGGAGGCGGATCAAGTCGCCGGCCCGGCCATGGGCACGTTAGTTGGTGAACCACACATTCGAAAGCCGCGGGATGCGGAACGGCACCCAGCCCTCGACGTTAGCGCGGGTCGCCTGCACCTTGGTCAGGCTGCCGAACGGGAACACGTATGCCTTTTCCAGCAATGCCTGCTGCATCCGGCCGAACGCCGCCTTGCGCTCCTCCTTGGTCGGCAGGTTGCCCATGTCCCGCCATGCCGCCAGCACGTCCGGGTCGTCCTTGCCGTCCTTCGGCTGATACTGCGCGCCGGGCGGGGCCAGGAACGCCATGGTCGCCAGCGCGCCCAGCGCCGGCTGCGTGCCCCAGCCGCTGAACATCATGTTCCAGCCCGAACCCGGCTTTTGAAACAACTGGATCGCCGTCGGCCAGTCCGTCACCCTCAGCTCCGCCGCGATGCCGACCGCCTTAAGCTCGTCCTGCACCACCAGCGCCGCGTTATACATCGAGCCGTAGTCCTTGTTGGTCAGCAGCACGACCGGCTGTCCCTTGTAGCCCGCTTCGGCCAGCAGCTTCTTGGCGCGGGCTGGGTCCTTCTGGTTGTAGGTTTCCTTGCCCGTCGTCACGTAGTCCGGCTGGTTCGGATAGGCGAAGCCGAAGTTCAACCGGTAGTTGCCGTCGGTCGCGGCGTCCATGATCTCGTCCATGTCCAGCGTCGCCTGGATCGCCTGGCGCACCTTCATGTCGTCGGTCGGCGGCGCGCTGGCGTTGGCAACGGCGATCTGGATCCACCAGTTCGGCAGCGGCAGCAGCTTCACGTTCTTGTTCGAACGCAGCCGCTCCAGCGACTTGGTCGGCACGTCCTCGACCGCATTCAGCTCCCCGGTTTCGAGCCCGGCCACCCGCGCGCCGCCCTCGGTGACGATCCGAAACGTCACCTGGTCGAAGCACGCCTGCTTATAGCCGCCGAACCCGGTGCGCTGCTCGAAATGCGGATTGGGCACATAGCCGTCGTAGCGCTTCAGCGTGACGTAGCTGCCCGGCACCGACTCGACCAGCTGCCACGGCCCCGTCCCCACCGTGCGGAGCTGCTGCGGCGGGTCGTCCTTCGCCTCGGCCGGCACGATGACGACAGGGATGCTGAAGCTGCTGAGCTTTTCGAGGAAGGTCGGCTGCGCGGCCTTCATGTGCACCACGAACGTCATGGGATCGGGCGCCTCCCAGCCCGCGACATTGTCGAAGATCTGCCGGTCGAGCCCGACCTTGCCATACCGGTCCCAGCTCGCGGCCACGTCGGCGGAGGTCATCGGCTTACCGTTGTGGAACTTGACGCCGGGGCGAAGCTGGAAGGTGAAGGCCATGTGGTCCGGCGCTTCGGCCAGGCTGTCGGCGAGGTCCAGGATGGGGTTGTTGTTCTCGTCCCGTGTCGTCAGCGCCTCGAAGACGTTCATGGCGATGTTGCGCGTGCTGATGGTGTTGGACGTCATCTGATCGAGGCTGTTGACGTTCGCCTCCTGCCCGAAGGTGAAGGCGCCGCCCATTTTGGGGCACTTGAACGCTTCCGCTGCGACGGGACCGGCCACGAACAGGCCCAACGCCGCCAAGACTGCTGCCCGCATCTGCTGTTCTCCGGAACGATTGGTCAAAGGCGAAGCAATGATCGCGCCAAGCAATTCACGATAGCCCTTGCACAACGTCAAGCGGACCGCTTTGCTCAACTCATGCCCGACCTGCACGCACCGTCCGCCGACGTCTCCGCCGCCGAGTGGGAGATGCGCTGCGACATGGCCGCCGTGTTCCGCATCGCCGCCCGCCATGGCTGGAACGAGCAGATTGGCAACCACAACTCGCTCATGCTGCCAACACCGCCCGGCGAGCCCGAGCAGTTCCTGATCAACCCGCGGGGCCTGCTGTTCCAGGAGCTGACGGCGAGCAACCTCATCGTCTGTGACCTGGACGGCCGTGTGCTGCGCGGCGCCGGCGAGCTGCGCAAGGTGGCCTTCCACATCCATGCCCGCATCCACCTACGCCACCCCGCCGCAGCCTGCGTGCTGCATGTCCACCCGCAGTACCTGACCGCGCTGTCGCTGCTGGAACGGCCGGAACTGGCGCTGGCCCACCACAACAATCTGCTGCTGAACGACCGCGTGAGGATCGACCAGGGCGGCCATGCCCCCGCCGGCGACCACGCCGAGGGCGACCGCCTGGCCGAAGCCATGGACGGCGCCAGCGTGCTCATCATGGGCGGCCACGGCGTGACCGTCGCCGGGCCGACCGTCGCCGACGCCTTCGACGAGTTGTTCATCGCCGAGCGCACCGCGATGTATCAGATGACCGCCATGAGCACCGGCCTGCCGCTCCGCAACCTGTCGGAGGGCGGCCGGCGCAACTGGCACGGCCCTTGGGGCGAGAAGCTCGACGCCCGCCTCCACCTCGACGCCTGGCGCCGCGTGCTGGACCGGGAGGAGCCGGACTACAAGCAATAGCTCAGGCGAACACCGCGTCGACCGCCTCGCCAAGCCGGCCGACAATCTCCATAAGGTCCGGATCGGTCACGATGTACGGCGGCGCCACGATCACATGGTCGCCATGCACGCCATCCACCGTGCCGACCGACGGATATACCCCCAGCCCACGGCCCAAAGCGGCCTGCTTGACCCGGTCCGCGATCCCCGCCGAGGGCTCGAACGGTGTCCGCCCGGCCCGGTCTGACACGAACTCCAGCGCCCAGAACAACCCACGCCCGCGGATGTCGCCGACCTGCCGGTGGTTGCCGAACCGATCGACCAGCAGCCGCTCCAGGGTTTCACCCTGCCGCGCCGCATGGGCCACGAGGCCCCCTTCCTGCAAAATCCGCTGCACCTCCAACGCAGCAGCGCACGCCACCGGATGCGCCTGATACGTTTGCCCGTGCATGAACCCGCCCGATCCGTCCCGCAGCGCCGCAATCACCCTGCCCGACGCCAGAATGCCGCCGATCGGCGCATAGCCGCCGCCGAGGCCCTTGGCGACGGCCTGGATGTCGGGTTCGACGCCCTCCTGCTCCCAGGCATGCAGCGTCCCGGTGCGGCCCATCCCGCACATCACCTCGTCTAAAATAAGCAGCGCCCCATGCCGGTCGCACACCGCACGCATAGCGGCGAAATAGCCCGGCAGCGCCGCCACGCAGCCCGTCGCCGCCCCCACCACCGTCTCGGCGCAGAACGCGGCGACGTTGTGCGGCCCCAGCCGCTGGTACTCGGCTTCCAGCTCGGCCGCCAGTCGCTCGACATACTGTGCGTCGCTCTCATCGGCTGCCTGGTAGTGATACGCGAAGCATGGCGAGACCCAGCTGAACGCCGTGCTCAGGATCGGCTCATACGGCGCCCGCCGGGCCACGTGCCCGCCGGCCGACAACGCGCCGAGCGTAGTGCCGTGATAGCTCTGCCTCCGGGCGATGAAGCGGGTGCGCCGTGGCTGCCCGACCTCGATAAAGTATTGCCGGGCCAGCTTGATCGCAGCCTCCATCGCCTCCGATCCGGAGCTCGTGAAAAATGCATGCGTAAGGCCACCGGGCTCATTGGCCAGCAGGATGTCGGCGAGCGCCTCTGCCGGCTCCGAGGTGAAGAACCCGGTATGCGCATACGCCACCCGTCCGGCCTGATGCGCCATCGCCGCCGCCACGCGCGCGTTGCCATGGCCGATACAGGCGACCGCCGCCCCGCCGGACCCGTCGATCACGACCTTGCCGTTGGCGAGGTGCAGCCGAATGCCTTCGCCATGCACGACCGTATCGGGCGTGTCGCGAAGGCTGCGTTGGATGATGCGTGACAACGTGTCGCTCCTGCGGCCCATGGCGCGATGTTGACCCCGGACATCGCCGCCGTCGAGGGGCAAAGACGTTCGACAGCTTCGGCAAGCCGGAGCACACTGGCGCCATTGCGGCACCCAAGGAGCACCATGACCTACGACCTGATCCTCCGCGGCGGACGCCTGCTGGACCCTGGGACCGGACGCGACGAGACGACTGACGTGGCCTTCGCGGACGGCAAGGTGGCCGCGACCGGCGCCGGGCTGCAGGGGAAGGCGGCGCGGGACGTCTCGGGCTGCATCGTCATGCCGGGGAACATCGACTTCCACACCCACGTCTATTGGGGCGGCACCTCCATCAGCATCGACGCGGACCAGCTCGCCCGGCGCTGCGGCACCACGACCTGGCTCGACGTCGGCTCGGCCGGGCCAGGCAACTTCGCCGGCTTCCGCAAGCACGTCATGGAAGCCAGCCAGACGCGCATCCTGGCCTATCTGCACGTCAGCCACGCCGGCATCTTCGCCTTCTCGCACAGCGTCATGGTCGGCGAGAGCCAAGACATGCGGATGATGGACACCGAGACCTGCGCCGCCGTGGCCCGCGACAACCCCGATTTGATCCGCGGCATCAAGGTCCGCGTCGGCGCCAACACCAGCGGCGTGAACGGCATCGCGCCGCTTTATCATGCGCTCGAGGCCGCCGACCGCGCCGGGCTGCCGGTCATGTGCCACATCGACCGCCCGCCGCCGCGCTATTCCGACGTATTGCGCGAATTGCGGCCGGGCGACGTGCTGACCCACTGCTTCAAGCCGTTCCCGAACGCGCCCTGCCACGCCGACGGCCGCATCAAGGACGCCTGCTGGGAGGCGCGCGAGCGCGGCGTCATCTTCGACATCGGCCACGGCAAGGGTTCGTTCGACTTCGCGGTCGCCGAGGCCATGCTCGCAGGCGGCTTCCCGCCCGACATCATCAGCTCGGACGTGCACGTGCTGTGCATCGACGGGCCGGCCTACGACAACATGGAGACGATGAGCAAATTCCTCCATCTCGGCATGGACCTTCCCGGCATCGTGCGCGCCGTCACGGCCACGCCGGCTGCATTGCTGAAGCGCCCCGACCTGGCGGATTTGTCCATTGGCAGCACTGGAGACGCGACGGTGATGCGCCTGGAGGAGGGCCGCTTCACCTTCACCGACGTCTCCGGCCAGACGCGCATGGGACGGCAGCGCTTCGCACTCGACAGCGTGATGGTGGGCGGCGCGCTATGGCATGCCGCGGACGAACAGGCGATGGCGGCGGATTGAGGCTGGCGGCGCGGTTGATTGGCCGCTCTCGACCTTGTTGCGGACGCGCGCCTGCTTATTCCAGCCAGTTCTCTACCTTCAGGCCACGGATACGTCCGAACTCGCTGACGTTCGCAGTGACCATGGTTGCGTCAAGCGGGTGCGCATGAGCGGCGATCAGCAGGTCGTTTGATCCGATGGGACGGCCAGCCGCTTCCAGTTCCGCCCGAATATCGCCGTATTCGCCGTCGGCCGGCACATCGAAAGGCAGGACCGGCACCTCCGATAGAAACTCCTCTATCCTGCGCAGGAGCTGTGCCGAGCCCTTTTTGGCGCAACCGTAGCGCAGTTCCGCCGCTACGATGACGCTGACGCAAACGGCGCTCGGTGCTTCCCTGGCGCGTTGTGCGGCACGCCCGGTCGGATTGCGGATCAACTCGCTGACGACGTTCGTGTCCAGCATGTATTGCACGATCAAAAGATGTCCTTCGGCGCCAGCGGCGGGTCGTTGATATCCGGGAAGTCCTCGTCCAAGGGCGTCCAGCTATCGAGGAGCGCTGCCAGCCCTTTCTTTCGCACCGGCTCGATGATGAGCCGGTCGCCGTCACGGCTGATGATCGCCTCGATGCCTGGCAACTCGAACTCCACTGGGATGCGGATGGCTTGATTGCGGTTGTTGCGGAACAACCGCACTTGGCGTGGTGCAGGATCGGATTGGGGCACGGCTTTGGCCTCTATGGGGTATGCCGGGGACATGCGCCAATTGGGATGCCAACTCAATACCATCTTGAACAGGCCTCACAAGCAGGCGAACCGCTCGGCTCTATGGATATCGGACCCCAATCCTCAACCAGCAAACCGCCGCACCACGTTGCCCAGCATGCGCGACACCGGGTTGTCATATCCCCCGTGCGACAGGCTCCCGCAGAACGTGATCGATCCGGTCGAGAACACCGCCCCGCCATCCGCCGACTCGAAATACACGATCTCCGCCCGGATCAGGTCGCGCGGCGCCTCCCCGGTCACGGTGTTGACGTGGCTCAGCAGTTCCTCCGGCACCGCCACATAGTGTGCCTGATGCGCCTCCGACCGGGCCAGGATCACGACGTTGGGCGGCGTGCCGAGCCGCCGGTCCGCCCGGTCCAGCTCGAACCCGGCCGCACCGCCGCCGGACAAGCCAAAGTCGCCGAGCACCTCGCCCTCCACGCCGTCGAAAATCCAGGCCACGCCTGCGTCGAACGAGATAGGGAGGCGCCGGTAGTGCGAGCCCTCGAACAGCCCCTGCGACGAAAACCCGACACCGGCCAGCATCTGCGGCGGCCGCCCCAGCCGACGCCATAGGCCGCCATAGGCGCCATCCAACTGATGATAGGCCTCGCCCGGCGCCGCGTCCCATGCGCGGATGCCGCCCTCGGCCCGGCGCACCTCCAGCACGTCCGGGATCGCCTCGGACACGGCGATGCGCCAATAGAACCCGTTGCCGCCAAGGTAGCACAGCCGCCCGCCCTGCCCGACATACGCCGCCAACGCATCGAGCGTCTGCAGCGTGTGGTATTCCGGATGGCTCCCGGTCAGCACGCACTGATAGCCCGCGAGCAGCCCAACGCCCTCGCGATGCAGGTCATGGTCGGTGATGACGTCGAACGCTTGGCCCGTCGCCTCCAGCCAGTCCGTCAGGTGGCTATCGGCCGAGAAATGCCGCAGGCCGCTGCCTTTGGGGTCGTTGAACGTCAAGTATCCCGGCCGCAGCGTCAGCACCGGCCGGCGCAGCGACGACAGGCTGATCCCCGTGCCGTCCGGGTGGCGGTTGTAGGTGGACGCGCCGTACTCCGGATGGTCCTCGGGGCTGTGCGGCCGCGCGTCCCAACCCGTCATGCGCGCCCGGAACGCGGCGTCGACGTTGAAGCGGGCGTGGTTGGCGTAGGCCTGGTAGGTGAACGTCGCGGCCAAATAGGCCACCGGCGCCGTCACGCTGCCCCGCGGCGGCAACACGAAGAACGGGATGATGTCCCCCTCCCCATCCCCATCCCCGCCCACCCGCAGCCGCACGCCGTAGACCCCGCTTTTCAGGCCAGCCGGAACCACGACGAAAAAGTCGGTCTCCCACCCGGCGTCATACAGGTCGTCGGCGTGGAAATGGATCGCCGCATACTCCCGCGGCGCATGCCTCCAGTCCATCTCCGCCCCGGTCCAGCGCGACCCGCGCACTCCGCGTGTCGGCAGGTTCACCAGGCGCCCCGGATGCGTGCCGCCGATCGCGTCGCCATCGATGCCGATCGAGAAATCCCAGGACGCCGCGGCCGCGCCATCCGGCCCCAGCAGCGCCGGGTCCTCGATGCGGCCATCGAACCGGCCGCCCGAGGCATCCGCCGCAATCAGCAACCGCTCGCCGCTCGGCCGTCCGGCGTCACCCTCCGCCTCGCCGCTATCGGCCACGCCCCAGCTCCGCGCGAGCGCCGCCTGCTTGAGATGGATACGGCCGCCGCGGAACACCGCCGTCAGCTCGTACCAGCACCGTTCCAGCATCGGCGCCGCAACGGCCGCGGCCACAGCGCCGTCCACAGTCAGCCGCGCCCCCTCGGCCGAGACCTGCAGTACTGCCCCACCCAACGCCAGCACCGGTTGCGGCGCATTCAGCAGGCCAGGCTGCACCCGCACCCGTATCGCGCCCCCTTCCGGCACCGCCAGCGCCGCGTCCACCACGCCGAACGAGCCGGGATGCACCGCCTGCGCGCGCGACGCATACTGCCCGGCAAACCCGCAGCCGACCTCCTCCAGCTTCATGCCCGGCCCGGCCGGATTGGGGTCGGCATGGATGATCCGCACCATGTCGGCGGCATAGGGCCCGCTCGCCTGGCTCGACACCTTGACCGCGATCGCCTCGCCGGGCCGGGCGGACAGCCGATCGAGGTAGCCGACCAGTGGAACCATGAACTCCCCCTTTGCCCGTTGCGAGCACGCAGGCTCCGGCCCCACGCCTATCGCGTCAAGCCGCTTGGTTATTGGCGGCCATGCCCAGCCCGAGTTCCGCCGGGTGCCACGTGACGGTCCGGCGTCCGCGCTTGAACACCGCGACGGGATTGCGGATCTCGGCGACCGCGCGCTCCGGCGAGGTGCTGTCGATCACCACGATGTCTGCCGGGTTGCCGACCTTGATCCCATAATCCCCGACGTTTAGGATGCGCGCCGACCGCTCGGTCAGCATCGCGAAGCACTCGCGCAGCTGCTCGGGCTGGCTGACTTGGAGCAGGTTCGCCTGCAGGTTCGCCATGCGGATCAGCGAACAATCGCCGTACGGGGTCGCGGGGTTGAGCACGTTGTTGCTCGACAGCGAGCAGTTCACCCCATGTTCGACCAGGAAGTTGGCATCCGCGACACCGCGGCGCACGCCATGGTCCTGGTCCCGCCCCATCAAATAAAGGTCGGTCGCCGGCAGCACCGTCACGTTCACCCCGGCGTCCGCGAGCCGGCGCGCCACCTGCGCCATGTCGGCCGGCGGCATCACCGATAGCTTGGTCATGTGCCCGGCCGTCACGCGGCCCCCCAGCCCGTATTGCTCCGTCAGCTCGCAGACCAGCAGCACGTCGAGGTCGTCCGGCGTGTTGCCGAAATCCAAGTGCATGTCGACATCGACGTCGAACTCGCGGGCGAGCTCGAAGATGCGGCGCAGTTGGCCGCCGTGGTCGGTGTCGTAGCGCGGCGCGGCCCCGATCACCTGCGCGCCCCGCCGCAACGCCTGGACCAGCAGCTCGTCGGTGCCGGGGTAGTTGGTCAGTCCCTCCTGCGGGAACACGCAGAGCTGCATGTCGACCGCCCACTCGTAGTCCTTCGCAAGCGAGGCCACCGCGTCGAACCCGCGCAGGCCGATCCCGGGGTCGACCTCGACATGGGTCCGGATGCGCGTCGTGCCGTGGATCAGGCACTCGCGCAGCGTCAGTTCCGCCCGATGCCGCACGTCCGCCTCGGTGATGTCAGGCTTGAATGGGGCGACGTAGTGGACGGGGCTGATATGGCGGCCGGGTTCCGCGGGGCAGATGTCGAGCAGGCGTGATTTGTCGAGGTGGATGTGGGTTTCGATCAGGCCGCCGCAGGCGAGCCGGCCGCCGGCGTCGAAAACCTCCGCATCCGCCGAAAGCGTGGGCTCGATCGCGGCGATCCTGCCGCCGGCCACCCCGATATCCACCAACTGCCCGGCGGCATGCCCGGCGAGCTGCGCGCCGCGAACGATCAGATCCATCCGT
>CAXTJW010000019.1:0-1605 GCA_964244305.1 uncultured Acetobacteraceae bacterium | reverse complement strand
TGCTGACCTTCTCGGTGTTCGGGGTGGGCTTCGTCATGCGGCCGGTCGGCTCCGTCGTCTTCGGCCAATACGGCGACCGCCATGGCCGCAAGCGCGCCCTGAGCGCGGTGATCTTCCTGATGGCGGCCTCCACGTTCATGGTCGGCCTGCTGCCCACATACGCGTCGGTCGGCGTGCTGGCGCCGCTGCTGCTGGTTATCGCCCGGCTGGCGCAGGGCCTCTCGGGCGGCGGCGAATGGGGCGGGGCAGCGGCCTATCTGGTCGAGTATGCAGTGCCCGGCAAGCGCGGCCTTACCGGGTCGTGGCAGCAGGTCAGCGTCGGCTGCGGCTTCCTGCTGGGCTCGCTCACCGCGGCGGTGCTGACCACCTGGATCTCGCCCGCCGACATGCTCGCCTGGGGCTGGCGCATCCCGTTCCTGCTCGGCGTGCTGGTCGGCATCGTCGGCGCCATCATGCGCTGGCGGCTGGACGACACGCCCAAGTTCGCGGAGCTGGAGAGCCACGGCCAGGTCGCCAGCTCACCGCTGCGCGAGGCCTTCACGACCTTCCGCAAGCCGACCCTCATCGCCTTCGGCATCACGCTGCACAACACCGTCGGCTACTACGCGGTGCTGATCTACCTGACCACCTGGCTCACCAACATCGTCAAGATGCCGCGCGGCACCGCGTTGTGGATCGGCACCGCCTGCCTGCTCGCCTTCGTCGTCGCGGTCCCGGTCATGGGGGCACTGTCCGACCGCATCGGCCGCCGCCCGTTGTTCATCGCATCCTGCGTCGGCTACGTCGTGCTGGCGTATCCGCTGTTCCTGCTGGCCTCGACGGGGGTGCCCGCCTATGCCTTTGCGGCCCAGCTCGTTCTCGTGCTGCTGCTGGCTTTGTATGCCGGGCCGGGGCCGGCGGTGTATTGCGAGCTGTTCCCGACCCGGGTTCGCTACACCGCGCTCTCGGTCGGCTACAACATCCCCGTCGCCATCTTCGGCGGCTTTGCGCCGTTCATCGCGACCTGGCTGATCCAGTCGACCGGCAACCCGCTGTCGCCGGCCTTTTATGTGATTGCCGCCTCGCTGGTGACGCTCATCACCATGATCTGGGTCGACGAGACCGCCTTCGAGCCATTGCAATGACGGCTGGGTAATGACGACCGGCTAGCCGCGCAGGCTGACCCCGTCCGGGAAGCGCTCGCGATAGGCGGCGACCGCGGTCTCCATCGTCACGAACTTGGCGCCCTCGCGGCCCAGCGTCTCGACGAACTGCTCCAGAGCCAGCATGCGCTGCCCACGGCCGATCACGTGCGGATGGAAGGTATAGGTCAGCACGCCCCAGTCGTTGTGCTTCTTCATGTAGGTGAATTCGTCGGCAAAGTTCTGCAGCACCAGCCGGGCGTTCATCAGCCCCGGCATGATGGTCTGCTCCGTGCGCATGAACTCGAAATGCGGATGGTCGTCGAGCGACCAGCTCACCGGCATTTCGACCAGCGGCGTGTCCGGACCGAACCGCATCGGCTCCAGCAGGCTGGTCTCGTCGCCGCGCCGGGCTTGGTAGGGCGAGATGTCGTGGCCCATCATCGAGCTGTCATAGACGAACCCATGCTTCAGCAGCAGGTCG
>CAXTJW010000018.1:0-22209 GCA_964244305.1 uncultured Acetobacteraceae bacterium | reverse complement strand
TGCTGTCGGCCGGCGCGATCGGCTCTCCCCAATTGCTGCTCCTGTCGGGGATCGGGCCGGCCGATGAGCTGCGCCAAGTCGGCGTGACGCCGGTCCACGACCTGCCCGG
The DNA here is from genome assembly GCA_964244305.1 of uncultured Acetobacteraceae bacterium. GTDB lineage: Bacteria > Pseudomonadota > Alphaproteobacteria > Acetobacterales > Acetobacteraceae > CAHJXG01. The sequence goes on along the minus strand of CAXTJW010000018.1, from coordinate 22,100 downwards.
CGTCGGCAAGAACCTCCAGGACCACATCAACATCCCAATCACCTTCCACACTCATGGCCGGGTCGGTATCGGCGGCATGACCGAGGGCGAACTCGGCGCCGCCGTCGCGGAGTGGACGGGGTCGCGCACCGGCGCCATCACCAGCAATTGGGCGGCTGCCGGCGGCTTCGCCCGCAGCGGCGTCTCGGCTGGCGAGCCGGACCTGCAGCTATACGGGGTGATCGCGGCGAGCCGTGACCACGCGCGCTACCTCAGCGCCCGGCCCGGCCTAACCTTGCACGCCACCTTGCAGCGCCCACAGTGCCGCGGCGAAATCCGGCTGCGCTCCGCCGATCCCATCGAGCAGCCTGCCATCGATCCCCGATACCTCGCCGATGACCCGAACGGCACCGACCTGGCGACCCTTGTCGCCGGCGTGAGGCTCAACCGCCGCATCGCCGCCGCCACGCCGCTGCGCGAACTGATCGATGCCGAAATAACGCCGAGTGCAGAGGCGCAGTCGGATGACGAGATTGGCGAGTTCGTCCGAGGTCATTGCACGACGTTGTACCATCCCGCCGGGACCTGCCGGATGGGGATGGATCCGTCCGCCGTGGTCGATCCGGCTTTGAGGGTGCACGGCGTCGCGGGCCTGTATGTCGCAGACGCGTCGATTTTCCCGCGCATGGTGTCGGGGAACACGAACGCGCCGACGATCATGGTAGCGGAACGAGCTGCTGCCATGATCGCTGCGGGACAAGGATCAGCCGCTTGAGCGACCAACTGACCGGATCTTCTCCAGCGCTGAGCGGCGGCCACGCGCGGGACTTTGTTGCACGGACCCGTCCGTTGGCCTCTGGATCTGAGCTGACGTAGAAGGTTTGTCCTTTTCCTGATCTCCGGATGCCCGCTTTGCCCTTCAGGCTGAATGCTGATCGCCGTCACCACATCCCGAGACAGAGGCGCAAGGTCACGACTTCGGCCGCATAACCGGCAACCCGGGGAACCGGCCGAAGGCGAGAGAGTGGCGGAGAGGCCCTGCCATTTGTAATGTCTCCAACATAGGGGCAGGCAAAGACGAAATGACAAAGGCGTCCATCGGTTTGCAAGACCTGAGGCGGAGGATATACGTCAAGGCGAAGGCTGAACCGTCCTGGCGTTTCCGGGTTCAATACTTCCACGTCTACAAGATGGAGCGAACGGCGCTGATGCGAAAGCTCAAGGCGGTGTTTCGCCGATACCGGTCGCAACCGGTCGAACGGGTGATCAACCTGATCAATCCGATGTTGCGGGGATGGGTGAACTACTTTGCAGTGGGGCACTCCAGCAAGTGCTTCGACATCATCAAAGATTGGGTGGAGAAGAAGGTCAGGCGCTATCCGGCGCGAGCCCAGAAGCGAGCGGGCTTCGGCTGGGAGCGATGGAGTTGGCAGTGGCTGTATGGCACTCTGAGGCTGTCCAACGGCTATGGGGTGCAATACGGCAAGCCGATAGTCGCCCCGGCAGGATAGGTCCTATAAGCCTTGAGGCGAAGCGAATGGGGGAGCGCAATGCGGGAAATCCGCACGCGGCGTTCGATGTGGCGGGGGCTGGAACGTGGCTCGGTCGGAGTGCTTCGACCCAGCCGGCGCGCCAGTCTTCAACCCTACCACCGAGGAGGCGATCGCGGCATGGAAGGCGTAGCCGCGCACGACGGCGGGCGGGCAGCCCTGGTATTCTCCTTTGGCGATTCTAACAGCGCTCACACTCCGGGCTGTGTTCCGCCTTGCCTTGCGCCAGACCGGAGGCCTGATCAACTCCATCATCGGCCGGCTCGGGCTTGCGCTGCGCGTGCCGGACCATACGACGCTGAGCCGGCCTGCGGCGACGCTGGAGGTGCCGCGGCCGGGGAACGCCAGTGCGGACGCTGGCGGCGAGCCCCTGCACCTGCCTGGTGGACAGCACAGGCCTGAAGCTCTGCGGCAACGGCGAGTGGCTGCTGGAGGAGCACGGTACGGCGACACGCCGGTCATGGTGCCTGCTGCACTTGGGCGTGGACGCCGATACCGGCCGGATCGTGGCCGCCACGTTGACCCCTAAAGACGTGAACGACGCGTCCCAAGCCGCTCCCCTGCTCGATCAGGTCGCGGGCGCGGTGGCCTCGTTCACCGGCGACGGCGCATGCGACCAGGACGGCGTTTCCGCTGCGGTCGCCGAACGCTGTCCCGAAGCGGCGATCATCGTGCCGCCGCGTCCCACGGCAGTGCCGAGCGAGACGGCCGAGACCGCCCCGACGCACCGCGACCATCATCTGCAAAGCATAGCCAAGTATGGACGCGCCGTTTGGCAGAAAGCGTCCGGCTACACGAAGCGGTCCCGGGTCGAGGCGGCCATCAGCCGGTTCAAGCAGGTCATCGGCGACGGGCGGAGCCGGTCAAGGTTCCGCGTGCGTAGCACACGGAATGCCGGCGGCGGGTGCGCTCGCGCATGGCGGGGGTCGGGCCACCGAGGTGGGCGTCGCTGTCCATGCCCTCAACCGCATGCTGGAGCTTGGACGCCCGATCTCCGTCCGCAGTGCCTGATCCTCAGACGGGGCTGGGGCAACTGCGCCCAAACCTCCGATCCATGCAACACGGCTGCGCATCAGCTTGTGGTCGTTGCGGTTCGCGCCTTCGATGACGCTCCCGGCCGGCACGCCGCGCTTGCCTCCGATCGGTCGGGATTTGCCCGGTTCTCCCCCCAGCCAGCGGGGCCTTTCCCATCGCCGCATCGAGTGCCAGCCAGGTCCAGTCGATGCCCACCAGGCCGTCATGGGCCAGCGAACCCTCACGCCAGAACGACGCGAACGCGCCGGCTTCGGTCCACTCCTGAAAGCGGCGATCGGCGGAGGATGGCTAGCAAATGCCCGTTTCCCGCAGCGCATTCCATCGGCAGCCCGTGCGCGGGACGAAGAACATCGCGTCCATCGTCGCCCACAACGCGTCCGGCAAACGCCAGGCGTCGTCGCGAACACGACTACTCCCAGCGCCACAGCGTGACCGCCGACCAGCACCACGCCGGCCGCGACGCCGCCGTCAGCACCCGGCGCTAGGCGGTCGGCGCCGTGCCCGCCGCGTGAGAGCCTGATCGGCCGCAAGGCCCTGGCGGCGCCCCGGCCATCAAGCCGACAAAGCTGTCCTGGCCGGAACGGTCAGGGCGATTCGGGTCTGGACCACTCGGTGTCGGCAACCATCTTCTTGAGGGTGTGCAGGATCGCCAGGCGTTCCGCCGGGTTCAGCTCCCCCATGGTGAGCTCGCTGATGCTCATTGCTTTGGGGATCATCTTTTCCAGGATGGCCAGGCCGGCGGGCGTCGCTGCGACAATCGTCTTCCGGCGGTCGGCTTGGTCGGTCTGGAACTCGACCAATCCTCGCCTTCCAAGCCGTTCGACGATGCCACGTATCGTGCCTTGGTCGATTCCGGTCGCTTGTATGAGACCGATCTGCGGTCCAGGACCGTTGTCGCGAAGGGCACAGAGAGCGACGAATTGGGTGGATGTCAGGTTGAACTCCGCCGCGGCTGTTTGGAAGATGGCCAAGTGACGCTGGTAGGCCCGGCGCAGCAGGTGACCGATCTGGTCCGAATACACATACCGTTCCGTTTCGGCCTGGTCCGGCCGTGCCTGCCCTGGCCCGGCCGCGCAAGCGTTTCCCGGCCCGTTCCCAACCGCCTCCGAAGGTCTGTCCTCGAGATCGGCCGCCGTTCGGTCGGCGATCGTTAACCGGCTGCTCATGTCGGAAAAACCTCCTGGCCTCGCGCATGTCATGGGCCAGTGCCGCTGAAATGAGAAGCAGGGATGATGCGTCGCCTGCCTGGCCTTCAGAATGGTCGCATCCTGCGCCTGTACAACGGAATAAGTGTAGACACTTGATTATCATGGCGGCAGATCGACAGAGAGAGCGACCGCATCCACATACTCGCCATACCCAGCTTTGATTTACTCCTTGTCTCTTAACCAGCCGAAAATAAAATTCTTGCATGAAAGAATCTCTATAATTAAGAGTGTTCCTGGTAAATTGCCGATTGGCGGGAGTGGCGAATGACGGGGCGGCAAACGATCGCGGTGGTTGGAGCCGGGCTTGGCGGCGCCGTCGCCGGAGCGCTTCTTCAGCAGGCCGGGTTCGAGGCGGTGGTGTTCGAACAGGCGGAAAGCTTCTCCCGCATCGGGGCCGGCATCCATATCGGCCCGAACGTCATGCGGGTATTTCGTCAGCTTGGCCTGGAGGAGCGGCTATGCGCGATGGGCTCGCATCCCGACTTCTGGTTCAGCCGCGATGGGGTGAGCGGCGACTACATCGCTCGCATCCCGCTCGGCCAATTCGCCGTCAAGGAATACGGTGCTGCCTATGTCACCGTGCATCGCGGCGACATGCACGCGCTGGAGCTGACCGCGCTGCAGCCCGGCACCATGCGGTTCAACAAGAAGCTTTCCGGCCTCGAGGAGCGTGACGCCGACGTGCTGCTGTCGTTCGAAGACGGCACGACCGAGGCGTTCGATGTCGTCGTGGGGGCCGATGGCATCAACTCGAGGGTCCGCGAGGCGCTGCTGGGTGTGGAGAAGCCGACATACAGCGGCTGGGTGGGGCACCGCTCGCTCATCAAGGGCGACAAGCTGCGGGCGTTGGCCGCACGCGACGGACTGGAGTTCGAGGACTGCGTGAAGTGGTGGTCGTCCGACCGGCACATGATGGTCTATCACACCACGGCCTCCCGCGAGGAATACTACTACGTCACGGGCGCACCCCATCCGGCATGGGATATCAAGGGCGCATTCGTTCCGAGCAGCCGCGAGGAGATGTGGGAGGCCTTCGGAGACCACCATCCGACCGTGCGGGCCCTGATCGAGCTGTCGGATGACGTCACCAAGTGGCCCCTCTTGACCCGCTCGCCTTTGCCGGTGTGGAGCCGTGGCCGTGTCGTGCTGCTGGGCGATGCCTGTCATCCCATGAAGCCTCACATGGCCCAGGGTGCCGGCATGGCGATCGAGGATGCGGCCATGCTGACGCGGTGCCTCAGCGAAACTGGGCTGAGCGACTACGCGACGGCCTTCTCGCTCTATGAAACGAATCGCCGCGACCGCGCGTCACGCGTGCAGAGCGTGTCCAATGCCAACACCTTCCTGCGCCAACAGGAAGATCCCGCCTGGGTATACGGCTACGACGTCTTGACCGCCCCGCTCCACGAGGCGCTTGCGGCATGACCGGCCGTGTTCCCGCCGGCGGGAACGTCTATGCCAACGGCATCCGGCAGCACTACCTCCGGTTCCCCGGCGATGCCGGAACGGTTGCCCTCATTCCGGGCATCACCAGCCCGGCCGCGACCTGGGCCTTCGTGGCCCGGGGCATCGCATCGGCCGGGTTCGACGTGATCGTCATCGACGTGCGCGGCCGCGGCCTGTCGGAAAGCGGGCCTGGTCTCGATTACGGGCTGGACAGCATGGCGGCCGACCTGAACGGACTCGTGCAGGCCTTGGGGCTGAGAAACTTTGCCCTGATGGGCCATTCCATGGGTGCGCGGATCGCCGGCCGCGCTGCGGCACGGGGACTGAAAGGGCTGGAACGGCTGGTTCTGGTCGATCCGCCAGTATCCGGCCCGGGGCGACGGGCCTACCCGGGCCAGCTTCCGTGGTACGTGGATTCCATCCGAGCGGCCACCCGCGGCATGGACGCGGGCGCCATGCAGGCATTCTGCCCGACTTGGACGGAGGAACAGCGGGCCATCCGCGCCGAATGGCTGCACACCTGCTATGAGCCCGCCGTCGTCCAGGCGCATGCCGGCTTCCACGAGGACGACTTCCATGCCGACCTGCCTGGCATAACCGTGCCCACCCTGCTGATGGTGGCGGGCCGCGGCGACGTGATCCGGCCGGAGGACGAGGACGAGATCCGCGAGCTGCTCCCGTCCGTGCAGGTGGCCCGGGTGGCCGGCGCCGGGCACATGATCCCTTGGGATGACCTCGACGGCTTCTATGCCGCATTCGGTGACTTCCTGGGACGGACGCTCGCCGTCAGGACGGCCGCATGAGCCGCCCTCACTGCATCGGGCAGCTCGTCCCGGGTTCCATCTTCAGTCCAGCCGCATGCGGATGAGGACGGCGACGCCGTGACGCTTGCCGAAGCCTTGGCCACGCTGCGCGGCTTGGGCCGATCCTGCGAGCATACCTATCCGCCCCCCGAACGAACTCAGCGAGGAGAAGCACCGTGGACCGCAGCGTGATGGCCGATATCTGCTTGCAGCAGCTTACCCTGTCCGGCGTCCACGAGGGCGAGAAGCTGGTGGTGCTGAGCCAGGGGGATGAGCGCCTGGATTACGCCGACGCCTTCCTGGCCGCGGCCCAGCGGCTGGGCGCCAAGGCGTATCACATGCGCCTCCCCGCGCCGCTGCCCTCCTCGGGCTCTTGGGCCGTGGGCCAGAACGGCCTCGCCGACAATCCGGATGCCGTGGAGGCCTTGAAGAAGGCCGACATGCTGGTGGACCTGATCTTCCTGCTGTTCAGCCCCGAGCAGATGGCGATCCAGGCCGCAGGCTGCCGGGTGCTCACCGCGGTCGAGCCCGCACCGCTGCTGGCGCGGCTGCTGCCCACCAAGGAGCTTCGGGAGCGGGTGGAAGTCGGGGCGGAGCTGCTGGGCAAGGCCAAGACCATGCGCATCACCTCGCAGCACGGCACCGATGTGACCTACAAGATCGGCAAGTATCCCACGATCGCGGAGTACGGCTACACGGACCAGCCCGGCCGCTGGGACCATTGGCCGGCCGCCTTCGTGTTCACCGGTGGCGCCGACGATGGAGTGGACGGCCAGATCGTGCTCGCGCCCGGCGACGTGCTGCTGCCGTTCAACAGCTATGTCCGCGACAAGGTGACCTACACCATCGAGAAGGGCTGGATCACCGACATCCGCGGCGGGCTCGAGGCCGACCTGATCAAGAGCTACATGGGCGGCTTCGACGACCCGCGCGGCATGGGCATGAGCCATGTCGGCTGGGGCCTGGACCACCGTGCGCAGTGGCACGGCCTGACACAGTTCCCCGGCGGCATGGGGATGGAGCTGCGGTCCTTCTACGGCAACGTCATGTTCTCCACCGGGCCCAACAACGAGCTCGGCGGGCCCAACGACACCGCCTGCCACCTCGACATCCCGATGCGCGGCTGCTCCCTGTTCCTGGACGGCGAGCCGATGGTGCTGAACGGCGATATCGCCGTGAAGGACATGCAACGCCGCACCTGATGGCCATCCGCCGCCGCGTCCTCAGCCTTGGACGCGCGCGCTCTCATGACTTGGCTATCCCGCAGCCAGACGCGCCAGGAGTCCGCACACATGTCAGCAGCCCCGATCACCGTCGAGCAGGGCATACAGGCCGCAGGCGTCGGCCGTTTCCAGCGCCGGATGTTCGTCATCTTCGGCTTGGTCTGGGCCGCGGACGCCATGCAGGTCCTGTCCATCGGCTTCAGCGCGCCATCCATCGCAGCGACCTTCGGGCGCACGATCCCACAGGCGCTGCAGACCGGGACCTTGTTCTTCGTCGGCATGCTGATCGGCGCCTTCGCGTTCGGCCGGCTGGCCGACCGCATCGGACGCCGCCCGGTGCTGTTGATCACCATCGTCATCGACGCGTGCTTCGGCGTCGCCTCCGCCTTCTCCAACAGCTTCGAGATGCTGCTGGTGCTGCGTCTGCTGACGGGTATTGGCGTGGGCGGCACGCTGCCCGTCGACTACACGCTGATGGCGGAGCTCCTTCCAGCCCGCTCCCGGGGACGCTGGCTGGTGTGGCTGGAATCCTTCTGGGCGGTTGGAACCATCTGCGTCGCGATATTGGCCTATTTTGCCGTGAGCTACGGCTCCACGGCCTGGCAGGTGATCTTCTTCGTGACCGGCATCCCGGCGATCATCGGCGTGGCGCTGCGTTATTTCGTGCCGGAGTCTCCGCTGTTCCTCAATCAGACCGGGCGCCCAGGCGAGGCTCGGGAGGTGTTGCGCAGGATTTCCGCCGCCAACGGCATGACGTTGACGATCGGCGAACTGCGCCCCGAACAGATGAGGCGCCATTCGGCCACGGAGCTGTTGTCGCCGCTGCTGCGTCGCCGCACGATCTGCATGCTGATCGCGTGGGCATTGATCTCCGTGTCCTACTACGGGGTGTTCGTCTACCTGCCGATCCGGCTTGCCGGTGAGGGTTTCGGTTTCATGCGCGGCCAGCTTTTCCTCATCGTGCTGGCCCTCGTGCAGCTTCCCGGCTTCGCGCTTTCCGCCTACGGCGTGGAGCAATGGGGCCGCAAGCCGACGCTGATCGGCTTCACGCTGCTCAGCGCCGCCGGGTGCTTGCTGTACAGCTTCGGGAACGATCCCACGCTGGTCGTCGGCTCCACTCTTTTGATGAGTTTCTCCTTGCTGGGTACCTGGGGCGCGATGTATGCCTTCACACCGGAGATTTATCCTACGGGACTGCGTGCCAGCGGCATGGGCACGGCGGGCGCCATAGCCCGGGTCGGCGGTCTCCTCGCCCCTTCGATCATCGCGCCCGTGATGGCCACGAACTTCACCTTGTCGCTGCTGTTGATTTCCTCGCTGCTGGTGGTTGCGGCCATAAGCGTCACTCTGGTCGATGTGGAATCCCGCAATCGTGTTCTGGAGTAGCTCGCCGTTTCGTCCCGAACGCGTTGATCGAAGGTGATCCATGCGAGCTGATCCGGGTTTCACCGCTGTGGTGCTGACCGTCAACGGCACGGAACACCGGCTCACCTTGCGAAGCGATGTCCGCCTACTGCCGGTGCTGCGCAACGACCTCGGCCTGAACGGGCCGAAGTACGGGTGCGGCCTTGGTGAATGCGGGGCCTGTTCGGTGCTTGTGAACGGCAAGGCGGTGCGGTCCTGCTGCATCCAGGCCGCCGCCCTGCAGGGCAGGGAGATCACCACCCTCGAAGGTCTCGTTCGTGGAGGTTGTCCTGGCCGGGTGCAGCGTGCATTCATCGCCGAACAGGCCGCCCAATGCGGCTACTGCCTGAACGGCATGATCATCGCCGTCGAATCTCTGCTGCGGCGTGACCCGACGCCGACGGAACAGACGATCCGCGCCGCACTCGCCAACAACCTGTGCCGCTGCGGCACCCATCTCGAGATCCTGCAGGCAGCCCGGCGCGCTGCCCGCGAGACCTGAAGGAAAGGCGCCATGGCACTCATACCTTCCCGCCTCGACCTCCTGGAGCGCGACGGCACGCTTCTGATCACGCGCGCGCCTGACACTGGCCTCCACGCGGGGCTGCATCCGCGCGCGCAGGGCAACAAGGACAACAAGCCAGACATTTTCATCGCCTTGCTCGATGACGGCCGGGTCCTCGCCTTCAACGGCCATGTCGACCTCGGCACCGGCATCCGCACCGCCCTGGCGCAGATCGTGGCCGAGGAGCTGGACGTTCCGCTCGACGCGGTGACGATGGTGCTGGGCGACACCGAGAGCGTGCCGGACCAGGGCGCCACGATCGCCAGCGAGACCATCCAGATCACCGCCGTGCCGCTGCGCAAGGCCGCGGCCCAGGCCCGGCACGCGCTGGTGGCCGCAGCCGCCGACGGCCTGCAGGTCGAGCCGGCGGCGCTGGATGTCCATGACGGCATCGTCTTCGTCCGGAGCGACCCGGCACGCCGCATCCCCTATGCCGAGCTCCTGCGCGGACGCCGCCTCTATTTCGTGCTGGACGGGACGATGGCGGTGAAGCCGCCCGACCAGTATCGCGTGGTCGGCCAGGCGGTGCCGCGGGTCGACATCCCTGCGAAGGCGGTCGGCACCTTCTCCTACGTCCACGACCTGCGGCTGCCAGGCATGCTGCATGGCCGCGTCGTCCGCCCTCCCTATGTCGGGCACGACAGCGGCCCCTTCGTCGGCCGCTCCCTGCTGGGTGTGGACGAGGCGAGCGTGGCGGGCGTGCCGGGCCTGGTCGCCGTCGTGGTGGTGGGCGACTTCGTGGGCGTGGTGGCGACCCGGGAGGAGGAAGCGGAGCGGGCCATGCGCCTGCTGCAGGTGCGCTGGGCCCCGTTCGAATCGCGGTTCGAGCTGAACGACGTGGAAACGGCGCTGCGGCGGCAGGACGCCACCCGCCGCATCCTGCTGGAACAAGGGAACGTGGACGCAGCGCTTGCGGACTCGGCCTGCGTGCTCGATCGGACCTACACCTGGCCCTACCAGATGCACGGCTCCATCGGCCCGTCCTGCGCCGTGGCCGCCTTCGAGGAGGGGCGGCTCGTCGCCTGGTCCGGCACCCAGAACCCCCATCTGCTGCGCGGCGACCTGGCCCTCCTGCTCGACATGCCGGAGTCCGCCATCGACGTCCGGCGCATGGAGGCGGCCGGCTGCTACGGACGCAACTGCGCCGACGATGTGACGGGCGACGCCGCCCTGCTGTCCCGCGCCGTCGGCAGCCCGGTGCGCGTCCAGCTCACCCGGGAGCAGGAACACGCCTGGGAGCCCAAGGGCGCCGCCCAGCTCTGCGACGTGCGGGGCGGGCTGAACGCGGCGGGCGAGCCCACCAGCTACGATTTTACGACCCGCTACCCGTCCAATCTCGCTCCGATGCTGCCGCTATTGCTGACCGGCGTGGAACCGCCGGTCGCGACGGTCGCGCAGATGGGCGATCGCACCGCCGTCCCGCCCTATGCCTACCCCGCCATGCGTATCGCCGTGGACGACCTGGCGCCTCTCGTCCGCGCCTCCTGGATGCGCGGCGTGTCCGCCCTGCCCAACACCTTCGCGCACGAATGCTTCATCGACGAGCTGGCGGCCGAGGCCAAGGTGGACCCGGTGGAATATCGCCTGCGCTACCTGAAGGAAAGCCGGGCGGTGGACCTGGTGCGTGCGGTCGCGGCCCGCGCGGGCTGGAAGGAGCGCACCGCGCCCCGGCTGCAGGGCGAAGGCGATATCCTGCGCGGTCAGGGCTTCGCCTATGCCCTGTATGTCCACAGCAAGTTCCCCGGCTTCGGCGCCGCGTGGGCGGCCTGGGTCGCCGACGTCGAGGTCAACCGTCGAACGGGTGAGGTCGCGGTCACGAAGGTGACGGTGGGACACGACGCCGGGCTGATGATCAACCCGGCCGGGGTCCGCCACCAAGTGCACGGCAACGTGGTCCAAGCGACCAGCCGCGCCCTGATGGAGCAGGTCTCCTTCGAGGAGAACGCTCTGGTTTCGTCGAAGGAATGGGGCGGGTATCCGATCATCTCCTTCACGGAGGTGCCGGAGGTGGACGTGATGTTCATGCACCGGCCGGATCAGCCGCCTTTGGGGGCGGGCGAGTCTGCCTCCGTGCCCGGGGCGGCCGCCATCGCGAACGCCATCTTCGACGCGACCGGCGTACGGTTTCGCAGCGCCCCGTTCACCGCGGATGTGATCCGTGCCGGATTGGGAACCCCGCCCGAGCCGCCCGCTGAGCGTAGGGGCAAGGCAAAGCGGGGCTGGTTCGGCGCTCTCGCCGGGCTCGGCACCGCCTTGGGCGTCGCGGCTATCGGCCTGCTCGGGCTGCATGCCGCCATGCCCGGCACCACGCCACCAAGCCTGGACGTGTTCTCCGCCAGCCTCATCGAGAAAGGGCGCCTGCTGGCGGCAGTTGGCGACTGCGCCGTTTGCCACACTGCGCCGGGCGGGGCGCTGAATGCCGGCGGCCGTGCCCTCAATACCCCGTTTGGCACGGTTTACGCGACCAATCTCACCCCGGATGTCGAAACCGGTATCGGCGCCTACTCCTTGGCCGCCTTCACGCGCGCCATGCGAGAGGGCATCGGCCGCGACGGCCGCAATCTCTATCCTGCGTTTCCCTACACGTCGTACACACGGATGACGGATCACGACCTGCTGGCGCTCTATGCCTACCTGATGGCGCAGGAGCCGGTGCGGGCTAAAACGCCGGAAACCAAGCTGGCCTTTCCATTCAACCTGCGGCCGCTGATAGCGGGATGGAACCTGCTGTTTCACCGGCCCGGCGCCATGGAGGCCGAGCCTGGTCAGACGGCGGAATGGAACCGGGGCCGCTACCTGGTCGAGGGCCTGGGTCATTGCAGCGCCTGCCATACGCCTCGCAATGCGTTGGGAGCGGAGAGCCGGTCCGACCACATGGCCGGCGCGATGGTGGACGGCTGGGAAACTCCGGCACTGAATGGCATGTCCCGCGCGCCTGTCCCGTGGACCGAGGCAGCCCTGTACGACTACCTGCGGACGGGTCATTCCGCGTTTCACGGCGTCGCCGCGGGTCCGATGGCTGCGGTGGTGTCCGAGCTTTCGCACCTGCCGGATGCGGACGTGGCCGCCATGGCGCATTATCTGGCTTCCCTGGACAAGACGCCGGTGGCCGCGGTCGACGAAGCAGGGCTGGCGGCCACGCTGCAGGCCCAGGCCGAGGCAAGGCTGCGGGGCGATGCGTCCGAAGGCGCCCGGATCTTCAGGGGCGCTTGCGCGTCCTGCCACCACGACGGCAGCGGCCCGCCGGTATTCGGCGTCAACGTTGCTTTGGCTTTGAATAGCGGCATCCATGGCGCCCGGCCCGACAATCTGCTGCGTGTCATCCTGCACGGCATCGAGCAGCCGGCCCGGCCTGTTCTTGGTCCGATGCCGGGCTTCCGCGAAAGCCTCTCGGATCGGCAGGTCGCGGACCTGGCGCGTTTCCTGCGCGCGCGCTTCGCTCCGGGTGAGGCGCCCTGGGCTGGCCTCGACGAGGCAGTCACGCGCGCGGCCCAGCCGCATTGAGGCGTTGTAGCGACTGCCCATAGCATTGGTCCGGCGGTCAGCGCTGGCGGAGCCGCTTATTTAGCCGCATTGCATGGATATGGGATACGGGCGCGGTGACCCGGCCGCTGCGGTGGTTCAGGCGATACGGACGGAGATCGGGCGTCCAGGTTCCAGCATGAAAATTGAGAGCAAGGGCGGCGACCTCGGTCGCCCGACTGCGATCCGTGCGCGAGCGCAACAGGTCGCCGATCACCTGCTTGGAGACCATCAGGATGTCTGGGGTGTTCGTGCTGGCGAGGGCAATCGGCCTTAAGCTGACCGGGTGACGCGAGCGCCGAAGCCAACCAGACCGATCGTTGGAGCGACCCCGTCGACGGCCGACGCCGACGAAGCCGAGATTGTTCAGATCAAGGTCTGGCTGCTCGGGATCAGCCCGATGGTGTGGCGGCGCCTGCTGGTGCCGAGCACCTGCACGCTGCATGAACTGCACGGTGTCATCCAGGTCGCGATGGGGTGGGAGGGCATCCACCTTTACCAGTTCTGCCTGCGTTCTGCGCGCTACGGCTCGTGGGAGCTGTCGGCGTCCTCGCCCGACGTGACGCTGGCGGCGCTGCGGCTGTGCAAGGGCGCCCGGTTCACCTACGAGTACGACCTGAACATTCCCTGGCGCCACGAGATTTGCATCGAAGACCAGTTGGGGCTGGAGGCGGGCAAGACTTACCCAATCTGCATGCGCGGTGGTGGCGCTTGCCCTTCTGAGGACTGCGACGGACCGGCCGGGTTCATGGCCGGACGGAACGGCGCGCTGTCGCTAGACGCCTTGGAGAACCTCGACACCATGACCGAGATCATCGGCTAGGTCGTCTTGGACCACCGGACGGACCTGCTGGACGACGAGGACGCCCGCTGGCGGCTGGAGGGCGCCGTCGAGCGCAGCAAGGCGCGTGAGCACGCGCAAGGCCATCCGTTTTCGCGCCGGACGGTCAACGCCCGGTTCCGCAAAGGCGAGCACCTCGATCTCATGCATCAGCATTGCTGACGCGCTCGGCTCTGCGCCGGGCCAGCAGGTCGGCAGCGATCACCTCCTCGACCGTGAGCCGGTCCGCGCCGCCGCGGCGTTCGGGCGAAGCGCGCAAGCCGGCCCTGTCCCGGGCGGCTCTGAACACCGACTTGCTTTGCGCATAGTCCACGCCCCCGCGGACGAGGATTGCGGCAGCGGCACGCTTGATGGAAGCCATGCTCCAGTTTGCTTGATCGCGTCCGGAGTGCAAGCCGATGACAGCACCGTCGGCACGACCGAGGAGGTCACGGCATTTGAGAAGCAGGTGTAACGGCCGGAGGACCTCGGGCTGTCGCTCGCTGAAGGCAAGGCGCTGACGGCCGCCGTCCAGGGCCAGATCGTCAAAGCCCAGGTTGCATCGTGGGCGGACCGGCATCGCTGCTGCGGGGCATGTGGCCACTTGCCAGCGCAGCAAGGGCAGCTCGCCCGTCGTGTTCCGCACCCTTTACGGCGACGTGCCGCTCGCCAGCCCGCGACTACACCGCTGTCCTTGCCAAAGCACGGACGGTCCGGCCACCCTATTGCCATTGAGCACCCTGATCCCTGGCCAGATCGCCCCCGAACGGCTCTACCTGGAGGCGCGCTGGTCGTCGCTCGTGCCCTATGCCGCTGCCGCCGGACTGCTGGCCGAGGTGCTGCCGATCACGTCCGGTGCGAACCGGACCACCGTGCCCGAGCATGCCCTGCGTGTGGCGGAACGGGCAGAGGCCGAGCTCGGGGACGAACGGCCCTGCTTCATCGACGGCTGCCCGGCCGAGTGGCAGGCGTTGCCAATTCCGGACGGCCGCATCGTGGCAGCTCTCGACGGCGGTTATGTCCGCAACTGGGACGACCGGAAGAGCAACTTCGAGCTGATCGTCGGCCGCTCGGTGCCGGAGGACCGTGCGCCGCGCTACCTCGGCTTGGTGCACGGCTACGATCAGAAGCCCAAGCGCAGGCTGTTCGAGGTGCTGAAAAGCCATGGGCTGCAAGCCAACCAGGACGTGACCTTCCTGACCGACGGCGGCGAGGAGGTACGTTCCTTGACGGAGCTGGTCACCCCGGAAGCCGAACACGTATTGCATTGGTTTCACGTCACCATTCGCCTGACCGTACTCAGTCAGTATGCCCGTGGTGTCGCACACGACGACAAAGCAGAAGGCGCCCGCCTGCTCGCTGCGCTTGACAGCATCAAGTGGCTGCTCTGGCACGGCAACCAGTATCGGGCCGGCGAAGAGATCGCGTCTCTCGAGGACGACGTGGACGGGCTGGCAATGGACTACCCGAACCTGGGCAAGTTCGCACGCGCTGCGCACGAGTTCACCGTCACCATCGCCAGCAACGCCGGCAGCCTGATCGACTACGGCGAGCGGTTCCGTTCGGGCGAGCGCATCTCGTCATGCCTGGCGGAGAGCACGGTGAACGCTGTCATCAGCAAGCGCCTCGCCAAGCGTCAGAAGATGCAATGGACCGAGCGCGGCACGCTCCGGCCGCTGTTCGAGCGCTGGTATCCGGGGCTCGCCAACGACAATGGAAGCGGCGCTGCTCAAGCTGCCGCGGCATGAGCACCCCAGACATTCTGATCGTCTCGACACCTACGGGGTGGTAGCGAGGAAAACAGTGGAGATGCCAGGAACAAGCGCAATGGCGAGCAGGCCAACCAGCAAGGCAAACAAATAGATCCAAATACGCCGCATCGCAGCCTCGGGCGGAACCTGGCCGATGATGCAGGCTGCGTAGTAGCACAGCCCGAAAGGCGGGGCGAACAGGCCCAAGCCCATCGCGAGAATGACCACCATCGCGTAATGGACCTCATTGATGCCCAACTGCCGAGCAATCGGGAACAGCAAGGGTCCGAATAGCACGATGGCCGGGATGCCCTCCAGCACGCTGCCCAGCACAACGAACGCGAAGATGGAGATGAGCAGAAAGCCGGTACCGCCACCGGGTACCCGGGCCATCGTGATCGCGAGGTCGTGAGAAAAGCCGGATTGCGTCAGCGCCCATGCCATTCCGCTTGCGGCACCAACAATGAATAAGATGGCGCCTGATAGCGATGCCGTCTGCACAAGCATCGGCATGATCTTGCCCCAGGTCAGGCCCCCGCGATAGACGACAAGGCCAAGGACAATCGAGAAGGCAATGCCGATGGTTGAAACCTCGGTCGCCGTCGCGACGCCCTCCACCACCGCCCCTCGGATGAGGAACGGTAAGACCAATGCCGGCAATGCGACCAGTAAGGACCGCAGCACGACGCGGAGGCTGGCGCGGGCGACCACGCCGTTTTCTTCCGGCCCCGCCCGGTAGCGCGCCACGAGCGCCACCACCACCGCAAGAACAAGACCAGGCAGGATTCCTGCGGTGAATAGGGCTGCAATCGACACGCCGGTGACGGACGCAATCGCGATCAGCACGATTGACGGCGGGATCGTCTCGCTCATGGCGCCAGACGCGGCAAGCAGGGAGATCAGCTCGCCATCCTTCATGCCGCGCTTACGCATTTCCGGAAACAAGACCGGCGCCACGGCGGCCATGTCGGCCGTCTTGGAACCCGAGATGCCAGACACCAGCAGTGTCGCGCCGATCAGCACATACGACATGCCGGCGCGAACGTGGCCGATCAGAGAGGTCAGGAACACAACCATCACCCGGGCCATGCCTGTCGTCTCGACGAGTTGGCCGAGAAGAACGAAAAGCGGCACTGCCAGCAGGATCAACCCGCTCATGCCCTCGTCCATGCGGCCGACGACGACGGCGAGAGGCGTGCGGGTCGTCGCCAGCAGGTAGGCGACGGTCGCCAAGCTGAAGCAGAACGCGATCGGCACGCCGGCCATGACGCCAGCCGCGAGAAAGCCGACGAAGAAGACCACGAGCGCCCAGTTGCCGATGAACGAGAAGGTGGGTGCGGCCAGAGCGCAAGCTGCCGCGATCCCGGCGAGCACGATCGCTACGGTCAAGACATGCCAGACGCCTCGGCGCCACAGCCGTGCGCCGCAGCTGAGCAACGCGAGCGCGCAGCCGACCGGCATCGCCAGCGCGCGGACGATGCCGGACCAGCCAAGCGCCGGTGTTTCCACGAAGGATTGGTCGTCGAGGTATTGCAGTGTCGGATGCAGGATGATCGCGAAGAACAAGGCTACGGCGCCGACGCCCAGCGTCTCCATCCAGTCCTGAGCATGCGGTGACAGGTTGGAAACAAAGAACGTCAGCCGCATGTGGGCGCCCCGCTGCACCGCGATCACGCTGCCGAGCATGCCGAGCCACAGGAACAGGATCGAGGCGAGTTCGTCCGACCAGATGATCGGCCGGTCGAACACACCGCGCGCCACGATGCCGACGAACAGGATGACGACCTCGGCGACCAAGACGGCGGCGGCCGAACCTTCGACGACCCGGCGAAGCCACAGCCCGGCCCGGCCTTCATCGGCAAGGGGCACGACCGCCTCGTGGCCCGGCGGCAGGACGGCCGCCGAGCTCACGCGAGCGGCCCGACGACAGCCTCCAGCGCCTGCCAGGGTTCAGCGCCGAACTTTTCGCGCCAGGACTTGTAGAACCCGGCCTTCACCAGCGTGGCCCGGAATGCGGCCTTGTCCACCGACGCGAAGGCGAGCCCCTTGACGGTCAGTTGCGCCTTCAGCGTCGTGTCCAGCTGCGCCACGTCGCTCCGTTGCTCGATCACCGCACGGTCGAACTCGCGCCGCACGACTTCCTGCAGCTCGGCCGGCAGCTGTGCGAACGAACGCCGGTTGCCGAGCAGCCAGAACGGGTCCCAGATGTGGCTGGTCTCGGCCACGTATTTCTGCACCTCGTACAGCTTCCCCGACTCGATCGCGACCAAGCCGTTTTCCTGCCCGTCCACCAGCCGGGTCTGCAGGGCGGTGTAAAGCTCGTTGAAATTGATCGACGTGGGATTGGCCCCGAAGGCGGTGAACAGCGAGGTGAAGATGGGGGAAACCGGCACTCGGATGCGGTAGCCCTTCAGGTCGTCCGGAGACGTGATCGCCTTTGAGGCCGAGGTGATCTGCCGGATCCCGTTGTCGGCGGCCTTCGCGACGACGAGCATGCCGGATTTCTCGATCTGAGTGCGCAGAAACTGCCCGAACGCGCCATCCATGCCCGGCCAGATCTGGTCATAGCCGGTGAACGCAAAGCCGATGTTGGTGATTGCCGCGACGGGAGCGATGGTGGACAGGACCGACCCCGCGATGTTGAGGAAGTCGATGCCGCCGCTCCGCACCTGCGACAGCAGGTCGGTGTCGGAGCCAAGCTGGCTTGCCGGGAAGAACCGGATCTCGAGCCGCCCGCCAGTCGCCTCCTTGATGCGGCCCAGCGCCTGCTCCAGCCGCATGTTGATCGGCTGGGTCAGGGTTTGGCCGGTCGCAAGCTTGTAGGTGAACTCCGCCGCATTGGCTGGCCGGGTGCTGATGAAGACAAGCGGCAGGGCCGCGGCCAGGACAGCGCGGCGGCGGATGTCGCGATCCATGCCCATACGAGTGCTGCTCATCCGTTCTCTCCCCATTGTCATTTCTACGATCGCTTTCCGCTGGCGTGCCGGGACATTCAAGGCCCTGACTTGCCGTCCAACAGATGGTTTCCGGGCAGTCGCCCAAATCTCAGAAACCTCTAAGAAGGTCCGTCTTGAAGCACAATGTAGTTCGAATCGCAGATTGCTTAGCCATTCTGAACGATGGGACGTCGCAGCACTGGTATCGAACTGCTCGATCTCGTCGCAGGGCAGGGGAGGTGACCCGGCCCAGCCAGACAATCATTTAGCTGGCCTAATGACAGCGCCGGATTTTCTAAATTGCTCTAATGGGTCACTTGCGTGATCGTGTGGTGGTAGGCGGCCCTTCCAAGAGCCGCGCGCGCGAAAGCCGCGATCTGAGGAAACTAAGTTCGACGCGGACCTGCCAGCCCGTCCCGACGCGCCCGGCGCTGCGGGTGAGCCAGCCCACGATCCGCGGTCACAGCAACAATCCAGCCGCTATCGGCCATGGGGATACGAGACATGAATCTTTCGTCATTGCTTCTGAGCCGCACCGCCAAGGGACGCCCTGTTCGCGTCGGACTGATCGGCGCCGGCAAGTTCGGATCCATGGTTCTGTCGCAAGCCCAGAAAATCGAGGGCCTGCACATGGTGGCGGTCGCCGACCTCGCCGTGTCGCGCGCCCGGGACTCCATGAAGCGCGTCGGGTGGGCGGAGGAGCGCTACGGCGCCCGCAACGCCGGGGAGGCGGTCAAGAATGGGACGACGTTCGTCACCGACGACGTGGGTGCCATGCTGGCCTGCCCGGAAATTGAATGTGTCATCGAGGCGACCGGCCATCCGATTGCCGGCACGCGCCACGCTCTCGCCTGCATCGAGCACGGCAAGCACGTCGTTATGGTCAACGTCGAGGCCGACGTAATGGTCGGGCCGATCCTGGCGGAAAAGGCGCGCGCCAAGGGGCTGATCTACTCCATGGCCTATGGCGACCAACCGGCGCTGATTTGCGAGCTCGTGGACTGGGTCCGTTCCTGTGGGTTCGAGCTGACCGCCGCCGGCAAGGGTATGAATTTCGAGCCGCGCTACCGCTACTCCACGCCTGACACTGTCTGGGGCTTCTTCGGGTGGAGCGAGGAGGAGGTCGCCAAGGGAGACTTTAATCCTAAAATGTACAACTCCTTCACCGACGGCACCAAGGCGGCCATCGAGATGGCCGCCGTCGCCAACGGCACTGGCCTTGACTGCCCTGATGACGGCCTTGCCTTCCCGCCTGCGGGTTTGCAAGACCTCGCCCGTGTGTTCCGCCCGGCGGCGGACGGCGGGCGCATGGCTCGCTCCGGCCTGGTCGATATCGCCGCAAGCCAGGAGCCGGATGGCCGCGAGGTGGCCAACAATATTCGTTATGGCGTGTTCGTCACCTTCAAGGCGCATAATGAGTACACCAGAGGCTGCTTCAAGCAGTACGGCCTGCTGACGGACCCGTCCGGCTGGTACGCGTCCATGTGGCGCCCGTTCCACATCATCGGCCTTGAAACCTCGGTAAGCGTTTTGTCTGCCGTCCTGCGAGGGGAGGCGACCGGCTCCTCTAAGGAGTTCCGGGGCGACGCCGTGGCTACGGCCAAGCGCGACATGCAGCCGGGCGAGATCCTGGACGGCGAAGGCGGCTTCGCGGTGTGGGCCAATGCCATTCCAGCAAGCCGCAGCTTGCAGCTCCGGGCCCTGCCGATGGGACTTGCCCAGAACGTCAAGCTGAAGCGGCCGGTCAAGAAAGACCAGATCGTCAGCTACGACGACGTCGAGCTGGTGCAGGATCGCGACGTCGTGGATCTGCGCCGTGAGATGGAGGACAGCTTTCGCCCCGCGCAAAGCGTGGCGGCCGAGTGATGCCCGGCAATACGGGCGGGGCCTCGGAATCCGGGGACGTCTTCGTGGTGGTTGCCGAGTTCGAGGTGAAGCCAGACAAAATGGAGGCGTTTCTGACTGCCGCTTTGGACGACGCCCGGCGCCGGCATCCCTGATGGAAACCGCACTGCGCCGCGTCGGGTTCGTTGGCACCGGCATCATGGGAACGCCGATGGCCGCGCGGCTCACAGCGGCCGGCTTCGACGTCACCGCTTGGAACCGTACGGCGGCCAAAGCCGAGCCACTGCGCGGTCGCGGTGTCCGTCTCGCCGCCCGACCGGCCGACGTGGCGGAGGGTGCGGACGCCGTCGTATGCATGCTGAGTTCCGGCCCTGTCTGCGACGAGGTGCTAGGCGGCCTGGGCGGCGTGATCGACACCATGGCACACGGTGCCGCCCTAGTCGTAATGAGTTCGATCCCTGTTGCGACCGCACGCGACCAAGCGGCCCTCGCAGCGCGGCGCGGCCTGCTTTACGTTGACGCGCCCGTGTCTGGGGGCGAGAAGGGCGCGATTGAGGGCACGTTGGCGATCATGGCCGGCGGTGAGGCCGCTGTCATCGAGCTGCTGCGACCCCTGTTCATCCCACTCGGCCGGCTTACCCATGTCGGGCCGGCCGGCACCGGCTCTCTGGCAAAGCTTGCCAACCAGGCGATCGTCGCCACGACGATCACGGCCGTCGCAGAGGCCCTGCTCCTGGCCGAGCGGGGCGGGGCCGACCCTGCGCAGGTGCGCGAGGCGCTTCTTGGAGGCTTCGCCGACTCTGCCATCCTGCGTCAGCACGGCCGACGCATGGTGGAGGGCGACTTTGTTCCGGGAGGGCCGGCGAAGTATCAGGTCAAGGACACGTCGGCGGCGCTCGCTTGCGCCTCGGAGCTGGGCCTGACCTTGCCGGTTCTTCGTCATGTCGACGCCCTGTTCCGGTCCTTGGTGGAGCATGGTGGGGCGGACCTCGATCACAGCGCCATGCTGCTCGAGCTGCGGCGCATCAACGGGGAGGCGAGGACCTCGCCGAGCGTCGCTTCTCAGATGCGGTAAACGCGCTCCGCCGTGCCGCTCAGGATTGCCAATTGCTCCGCCTCCGACAATCCGGCGACCAACGTCGCAACCGCTCCAAGGATCGTTTGGCCCGGGGCAAACAGCCGGTCGACTGGAAGGTTGGTGCCGACCATGACGCGGTCCGGGCCGAAGGCCGCGATCACGCGCTCCAGCAGTGGCCCGGTGTCGGCCAAGGTCCAACCAGGGTGCCCAAGCCCGAAGCCCGACAGCTTGACCACGACGTTCGGTGCCCGCGCGAGTCGTGTCATCGCGTCCGCCCAGGCGGCCACGCCTACCACGCTGCGATCAACCGGCATGCCGAAATGGTCGAGCACCAGCACCGTGTCTGGATACGCGCGGGCAAGAGCGAGAGCCATGTCCATCTGCGGCCAGTAGATTTGCAAATCGAAGCTGAGGCCGTAGCGCCGGAGCAGCGTAAACCCGCGTCGCCAGGCCGCCTGCTCCATAAGGTCCGGCCGTCCCACCACGCGAAGCGCCGGATCGGCGTGCCAATTGAGGATCTGGCGGATGCCGCGCAGGGCGGGTGAGGCGGCATGGGCCTGCAATACCTCCTCGACATTGGACCTGGCGAGATCGGCGAAAGCGACAATCGCGTTGGGCTGCCCTGTTTCCATGGAGAGTTGCTGAAGCCAGCGGGTCTCCCCCACCGGATCGGCGGGATCCCAGCCGTTCTGGACGTGCACGGTCTTCGTGATTGCGAAGCCGGCAACGTCGCGGGCGTAGTCCGCCGGCAAGTAGTTGCGGCGGATCGGCCCGATGTCCCCCTCGAGTTGAGGCTGCCTGTCCGCATCGCACAGCCATGGGTAGTAGTGGTGTTCGATGTCCTGGAAATGCTGGTGCGCGTCCACGAGGGAAAGGAGTCTGGCTTTCCCCATTGCAAGCGGCGCCCCGTTCATCGGCGGGGCCGCGCCAGCCGG
>CAXTJW010000017.1:0-22926 GCA_964244305.1 uncultured Acetobacteraceae bacterium | reverse complement strand
GCGCCTGTTGCGCAAACTGCTGAAGCGGCAATGCCGGGCACCTCGTGTCATGATCTCCGACAAGCTGGCGAGCTATGGCGCGGCCAAGCGCGAGGTGATGCCCTCGGTCGAGCACAGGAGGCACAAGGGCCTGAGCAACAGGGCGGAGAACTCGCACCAGTCCACGCGACGCCAAGAGCAGGAGATGAAGCGGTTCAAGTCGCCTGGCCAGGCGCAACGTTTCCTCTCCGCCCATGACGGGATCAACCTCTTCCAACTCCGCCGCCACAACGTTCCAGCCGTCCAGTATCGAGCCGCCCGCCTCCAAGCCTTTCTGGTTTGGGCCGAAGTCACCGGCGTCGCCAACGCGGCGTAACCACGGGCACGCCGTCTCGATCTCGCCTTTATGCAACCTCGGCCAGACAAGTTGACGGTGCCGCTGCCTGTCCGGTTCCGGGTGCCGAGGCGGGGATAGCAGACGTTTCGTTTGTGGGCAGACTGGCCGATAGCGGATTGTCGGGTTTGGAGAACGAACCTTCAGGAAGCAGACGCCCACCTTATATCAATCTCGCGACGCGCCGGTAATTAGCAAGCGCCCAGGCTGAAACGTCAGGCGGAGTGCCCGTGCGGGCGCAGAAGGTTATTCCGCCACAGCGGGACGATGTGAGGGAACGTGAGATCGGCCTTACGGTCGAGCAGTAATTCCAGCACCCGCGGGGGTGTCAGCGGCAACTCCTGAACGCGTTTGCCGGTCGCGTTCGCCACCGCGCAGGCGATCGTCGCGCCGACGTTCAGGATGGGAACCTCTCCGGCCCCTTTTGTGCCGAGCGGTCCCATAGAGGGTGCGCCTTCGTGCAACTCGATCTCGACCGGAACGACGTCTTCAGCCAGAGGCAGGCGATAGGTCTCGAAGCCGGTCTGGCGGATCCGGCCGGCTGCATCAATGGAGGCCTCCTCGTGCAAGGCGTAGCCGAGGCCCTGAACGACACCGCCCTGGATCTGACCGTAAATGGCACTGGGGTTCAGCGCCCGGCCAACATCCTGGACGACGCGGTAGGCGAGCACCTCGACATGGCCGGTATCGGGATCGACCGCGACGTCGCAATCGTGGACGGCAAACACTGGGATATCGAGCGCTTCGACGAAATGCCCCGCCGCGCATCCCGATTGGGCCGGCGTGCCCCGCCCGGTGAAGGCGCCGGTTCCGCCGACGGGCCCGTGCGTCGCCTGCGCCCGGGCCGTGACCTCGGCGATGCTGTAGCCAAACCCGTTGGCCCCGGCAATCTCGATCCGGCCGTTCGCCATGATGAGATCGGTCGGATCGGCCTCCAGCATATCGCCTGCCACTGCGAGTAGCTTGGCCCTGACCACGTTGGCTGCCGCAAGGCTCGCGGCGCCGAGCGAAACCGTGGTGCGGCCACCGCCGATGCCGACGTCGTAGCCGGCCGCATCCGTATCCGCCGTCCGGACGATGACCTGGTCGGGCCGCAGACCTAGCGACCCGGCGACGATCTGCGGCAGCGCCTGCATCATCGAGCCAGACCCGATCTCGACGCCGGAGGTGACCAGCGTTGCGCTGCCATCGGCATTCATGTTGACGGTCGCCGCCGACGGGCCGGTGAAGACGAACCAGGTTCCGACCGTGGTCGCGTGCCCATAGAGGCGCCCGTCATTCGGCATCGCCGCCGGTTTGGCCGCGCGCAAGGCCTGCATCTTGTCCAGCATTGGTCGGAGCACGTCGCCTTCGAAGACCTGGCCGGTCGCGCCGAGATCGCCATCGCCTAGAACGGTGCGACGTCGGAATTCCAGCGGATCCATGCCGATCGCGGCACAGATTTCGTCCGTATGCCGCTCGAGCGCGAAAGTGTTGTAGACGCCGTTGCAGGCTCGAAACGCGCCGTTCGGCGGCGAATTCGTATAGACCGCGCGCGAGGCGATGCGCACGGCGCCAAGTCGATAGTTTCCGCCAAGCGTGTGCGCCGTCATGGTGGTCAGGAAGATCTGCTCGCCGCCATAGGCGCCGCAATCCATCAGCACCACCGCCTCGCGCCCGGCGATCTCGCCCGCGCTCGTGACGGCCGACCGGATGCGGATCTCGGCATTCTCGCGGAACAGACAGGTCAGCATCTCTTCCTGCCGCGAATTGACCAGCCGCACCGCTCGCCGGCTTTTGCGGGCGAGTAACGCGGCGAACGGCTCCATCGCCCAATCGAATTTCAGCCCAAAAGCGCCGCCGACGGGCGGTACCGTCACGCGCACGTCGGAGGCCGGCACTCCGAGCAGACGCGCGGTGGTATTGCGGACCGTCCAGGGCACCTGCGTCGACGTCTCGATATGGAACCGCCCGTCCTCGAATGTGGCAAGGACCGCGCGTGGCTCGAAGCAGACATGGTTCTGACGGCCAACGCGGAAGACGCTCTCGACGATGGTGATGTCGGCGCGAGCAAAAGCGGCATCGACGTCGCCGCGCACCGAACTCGCCTCCCAGGCGACGTTGCCGCCGTGAGCACCGCCCACGAATAGGATTTCGTAGTCCGCCCAATCGGGATGGACGAGCGACGCACCGTCCGCGAGTGCCGCCTGCATATCGACGATGCTGGCGAGAGGGGCGATCTCGACCTCTATCGCCAGGAGTGCGGCTTCGGCCTGCGCCAGCGTTTCAGCGGCAACCGCGGCCAACGGCTCACCGTCATAGCGAATCACATCCGTGGCGAAGAGGGGGTGATCGGCGATGCCGATCCCGGCCCGACCCGGCGCATCGGCCGCCGTGATGATCGCCCGCACCCCCGGCATGGTCTCGGCTTTGCGCGTATCGAGGCGGAGGATCCGACCGGATGGCACGCTGGCGCGGAGCACGGCCACGTGCAGCATGCCAGCGCTCTTGCGGTCGATGGTGTAGCGCGTCAGACCCATCAGTTTATCGCGGGCATCCCGTCGGCGGAAATTCATGATCGATGCGGTAGGCAGGTTGTCCATGTCGCGCTCCTATCGATCGGATGCGATGGAGAGGGCGGCTTCGACGATGCGCTCGTAGCCGGTGCAGCGACAAATGTTGCCGGTCAGCGCGGCGCGGATGTCGTCACGGCCGGGTCGTCGCGTGGTTTGGCTTAGGAAATGCGTCAGGGTGACGACCATGCCGGGGAAGCACATGCCGCACTGGACGGCATCATGGCGCTCGAAAGCGGCTTGCAGCGGCGATGGCACGCCATCGTTGGAAAGGCCCTCGATGGTCACGATCTCACTCCCTTCCGCGAGTGCGGCGGGCAGCAAACAGGATAGCGTCGGCTGACCGTCGACCATCACCATACAGGCGCCGCAGAAGCCTTCGCGGCAGACCGGTTTGGCGCCAGTCAGGTGGAATTCGTCGCGCAGGATGTCGATCAGCGGGGTCGCCGAAGCAGCCGTGCTCGACCGCTCCTCGCCATTGATGTTCAATCGGATCGGCATGATACCTCCGAGGATAAAGTCGCGGCCTTAAGCGAGGCTGCGGCTCGCCGGACCAGCGTCGGGAGGACACTGACCCGATACCAGCCCGGCGCTTCGACGCCGTCGCGCCCGGTGAAATCGCCTGCGTGCGCTTTGGCGAGCGCTGTAATCGCGTCGAGGTCGAGCAATTGCCCGATCAGGGCGTGTTCGAGCGTGGTCCAGCGGCGCGCGACCGGCTCGACGGAGCCGACGGCGACGCGGGCGGCCGCGACGCGCGAAGCGGAATCCAAGGTGATGGCGAGGCTCACCATTGCGACCGGGTAGTCGCCGGCCTTCCGTAACGGCAACCGCGCATGGGCTGACGATGCGCTGGACCGCGAGACCACGATCTTGGTCAGCACTCGGCCAGGCTCGAGATGCCGTCGCAGAAGCAGGAATGCGTCGAGCGTCATTCGGTCTGCACCGCCCTTTCCGAGGATTTCCACCTCCGCTCCGAGCGCCAGCAGCGCCGAGACCAGATCCGCGGCGGCGAAGTCGCAGGTCGCGAGATTGCCGCCGACCGTCGCCATGGCCCGCACGGCAGGATTGGCGGATTTGCCGGAAGCGGTGGCCAAGGCTTCCAGGCCCGGCACGCCCTCGATCGCCCGGGCCAGCGAAGCATGGGTCGCGCCGGCGCCGATTTCGACCGCCGTGTCGCCGACCTCGATTGCCTTCAGGGCGATGATCCGCGACAGCGCGACATAGGCGGTCTTGAACGCCTCGGCGCGCAGTGGGGCACGCATGATCCAAGTGCCGCCGCCGAAGGGCGCGCCGGCCGAGCCACGCTCCGCCAGCGCGTCGATCGCGCTAGGAAGGGTTGGTGCAACATAGATGGTCGGTATGCTCATCGTGTCCCCGCGCGGGCCCGGTCGAGAACCACGCCGATGATGACGATGGCCCCCAGCACGACCATTTGCACGTAGCCGTCGATCCGCGTCAGATTCATGCCGTTGGACAGGATGGTGACGAACAGCGCGCCGAGCACCGCCGTGCCGGCGCCACCACGACCGCCGGCAAGGCTGGTGCCGCCGACCACGGCGGCCGCGATGGCCTGGAGCGAAAGCGAGCCCCCGAGATTAGGCTCGCCCGAGCCGGTGCGGGCGGTGAGCATCAGCGCGCCAAGTGCCGCGAGCGAAGAGCAGAGCACGTAAACGCAAACGAGGATGCGCTTCACCGGGATGCCGGCGACGGCGGCCGCCCGGGGATTCGTGCCGACGATGTAAAGCGAGCGCCCGAACACGGTGCGTGTCAGCGCAAAATGCAGGATCAATCCGACGATCACGGCGATGACGATCGCCGCCGGGACGCCGAAGACGTGGCCGCGATACAGCAGCGTCGAAAAGAGCTCCGGCATGCCCTGCACCGGCTTGCCGGCCGACAGCGTCGTCGCGATGCCGATGGTGATGTTGTAGCTGCCAAGCGTCGCGACGAAGGGACTGACGCCGAGAAGCGCGATCACGACGCCGTTGAACAGGCCGGTGGCAGCGCCGAGCGCGATGCCGGCGCCGAGACCGATGAGAAGCACCAAGACCGGATCGCTGTCATTGGCGACCGCCGCCGTCATCGCCACCGCGGCGCCGACACTGACCATCGACACGGCGGGGCCGAGCGAGAGGTCGAAGCCGCGGGTGATGATCACCACGGCCTGCGCCATGGCGAACAGCGCGACGTAGCTCGTCTGCTGGGCGATGTTGAGAAGGTTCGCCGGCGAGAGAACGCGGCTGTCGGCTATCGCGAAGGCGAGGAACAGGACGACCAGGGCGATCGGCAACGCCCATTGCCAGAGTTGCTGGCGCCAGGAGGATTTCGCGCCCGTTTCGGCGAGCGCCAGGGGGGATGCCAGGTCAGACACGGATCTTCCTTCTGCGGCTGAGTTCCTCGGCCGCCACGGCCGCCACCATGATGACGCCAAGAAAGACGGGCTGCAGCCGCGAGTCGATCCGCAGAAGGTTGAGGGCATTGCCGAGGATGGTCAGGAACAGCGCGCTGACCGTGACGATCTCCACCCGGCCGATGCCGCCGCGCAGGCTGACGCCGCCGATCACCGCCGCGGCGATCGATTGCAGCATCATCCGGTCGCCGCCGAAGCTCGCCTGGCCGGAGCCGACCTGCGCGGTCAGCAGAATGCCGCTGGCGGCGGCAAGCACGCCGGACAGGACGTAGGTGCCGATGACATGACGGTTGATCGACACGCCGGAGATCGTCGCCGCCTCGGCATTGCCGCCAATGGCGTAGACATAGCGCCCGAACAGCGTCCGCCGCTGCACGAAGACCATCACCAGCACGACCGCGGCGGCAACGTAGATCGCCGTCGGCACGCCGAGGAACTGGGCGCGGCCGAAGCCTTTCACAAAGCTTTCCGGCATGCCGTAGACCGGAATGCCGCTGGTGATCATCAGGCCGACACCGGCGGCCGCCGACATGGTGCCGAGCGTGACGACGAAGCCCGAGACCTTCAGCTTGGCGACGCAGACGCCGTTGACCAACCCGACCGCCAGCCCCGAGCCAAGGCCCGCCAGCACGCCGCAGGCGATGATGGCCGGGTCGCTGCCGGGAAAGGTGGCGGCGGCCATGCCCATGACCTTGGCGGTGACGACGCTCGCCAGCGCGATCACTGCGCCGACTGACAGGTCGAAGCCTCCGGCAATGATGACGATCGCCTGGCCGCAGGCGACGATGGTGAGCAGCGAGGCGTTGCGGAGGATGTTGAGGATGTTGATCGGGCCGTAGAACTGCGGCGACACCAGCGACATGCCAGCTACGACGGCGATCAACAGGATCGGCAGGAGGCCGATCTGGATCGGGAAGCCGGTTCGGGCCGGTGCGCGAGGGCGGAGCGTGGCGGCGGCAGTGCTCATGCGGCGGCCTCCGTCAAATGATCCTTGAAGAACTTCGACAGAACGTTCTGTTCGGTTTTTTCCGCGCCCTGGAGTTCGGCGGCGATCTTGCCATCGTGCATGACATAGAGGCGGTTCGACAGAGCCAGCACCTCCGGGAGTTCCGACGAGACGACGATCACGGCCGCGCCTGCCTCGATGAGCCGCTTCATGAATTCGTAGACCTCGCGCTTGGCGCCGACGTCGATGCCGACGCTTGGTTCGTCGAACAGGAAGATCGTCAGGTCGCGCGTCAGCGCCCGGCCGAGCATCACCTTCTGCCGGTTGCCGCCGGAAAGGTTGCCGACGGCGCGCTCGATGTTGGGCGGGCGCAGGTTCAGCCGTTCCATGATCGGGTTGACAAGCTGGCGTTCGGCGCCCTGGCGCAGTACGCCGAAGCTGACGAAGCGCTTGAGGTCGAGCGCAGCCATTGAGGCGTTCTCGCGGATCGGCCGCGCCAGCGCCAGGCCCTCGGCAGCGCGGTTGGCCGGAAAATAGGCGATGCCCTTGCGCAGGCTGGCGCGCGGACCGACCGGCTCGTACGGCGTGCCGTGCAGGCGTATGGTGCCGCCAATCACCGGCTCGATCCCGTAAATCGCCCGCACGAGCTCCGACTTGCCGCAGCCGACCAGCCCGGCGATGCCGGTGATCTCGCCGGCACGGGCATGGAAATCGACGTCCGAGACAATCCCGCCCGCGACGGAAAGCTTCTCGACCTCCAAAGCCACCTTGCCGGGCGCGTGGGTGATGGTGGGGAACAGTACGTCGATCTTGCGGCCGGTCATCAGTTCGACCAATTCGCCGTCGGTGACGGTCGC
This sequence comes from uncultured Acetobacteraceae bacterium, assembly GCA_964244305.1. Lineage (GTDB taxonomy): Bacteria > Pseudomonadota > Alphaproteobacteria > Acetobacterales > Acetobacteraceae > CAHJXG01. The sequence continues at coordinate 15,788 of CAXTJW010000017.1, read as the reverse complement.
CGCATCGAGGGTCCGGATACGGCGTCCGTCGCGCAGCACGGTAACGCGGTCGGCCAGCGCCCGGATCTCCCGCATGCGGTGCGAAACGTAGATGATCCCGACGCCCTGCTGCTTCAGCCTGGCGATCAGCTCGAACAGCCGGCCGGTCTCGCGTTCGGTCAGCGAGGCCGTGGGCTCGTCGAGAATCAGCAGCCGGGCTTTGCCGAGCAGCGCCTTGGCGATCTCGGCCATCTGCTGGTGCGCCCGTGAAAGGCTGTCGACGCGTGCAGCGGGATCGAGGTCGAAGCCGAGCTCGCCGATCGACGCCCTTGCCCTCTTGCGCATCTCGCCGGCGCTTAGGATGCCGGCGGTGGAAAGCTCACGGCCGAGAAAGAGGTTCTCCTCGACGGTCAGCGTCGGCACTAGCGAGAATTCCTGGAAAACCGGGCTGATGCCGATGGCGCGCGCGCGCTGCGGCGTCAGGTGGCGGATATCCTCGCCGCCGAAGCGAAAATCGCCACCGTCTGGCGGGAAGGTTCCGGAGATGACGTTGATCAGCGTCGACTTGCCCGCCCCGTTCTCGCCGAAGAGGACATGAAGCTCGCCCGCGCGCACGTCGAGATCGACGCGGTCCAGGGCGAGGACGCCGGTGAACCGCTTCGAGATGCCCGCCAGCTGGAGCAGGGGCTCCGTCTCCTCGCGCGGCGTTCCGGCTTCGCCGGCTTGCTCCATGTCGTCTCCTGCGCTTCGACTTCCCCTAACGGCTTACTTGGCCTTGACGGTGTAGACGGGCTTCCAGTCGCCCGGCGCCAGGATCAGGTCCATCTTCAGGTTCGGCACGGTGGCCTTGTCGACGACCGCCGCGACCGGCTGAACGAGGCTCATCACCGGCTTCTTCTCAAGCAGGCGTACCGCCTGGTCGATGGCGATCGCGCCCTCGCCCACCGGATACTGTGTCGCGAAGGCCAGGATGTCGCCGCGGTTCAGCGCGTCGAGCATGGCTTGGTTCTCGTAGGACGACATGATCTTGATGTCGGTACGGCCGGCTTCGGCCACGGCGCCGATCGCCGCTTCCGCCGTCGGTGCCGAACCCCAAATCACGTTCATGTCGGGATGAGCCTGCAACGCATCCTGGATGAGCTGCAGCTGCACGGCGACGCCGGTGTCGCCAAACTTCTCGTCGAGGATCTTCACGTTCGGATTTTTGCCGACCGCACCCTTGAATCCCGCGTTGAAGGACTCGGCCCAGCCAGAGCCCGCCGGTCCCGGGAAGGTGACGACATTGGCCTTCTGGCCGGCCGGCAACTGCGCCAAGAGACCATTGCCGGTCACGGCACCCATGGCGACGAAATCGACGGCAACGGCGGCCGGCGTCGCATTGGCCGGGATCGGATTGGTGACACCGACGACCGGAATTTTCTTGCCCGCCGCTTCCTTGAACTTCTGTTCCAGCCCGGCGCCCGAGATCGCACCGACGATGATCGCGTCCGCCCCGCTCGCCATGCAGTCGTCGAACTGCGAGAGCTGCTTGGGCAGGTTCTCATAACCGCCCGCCTCGTAAAGCGTCATGTTGACGTTCATCGCCTCGGCCTGCTTGACGATGCCGTATGCGACCGCGACCCAAAAGCTGTCCTTCATGTGCGGGAACAGGACGCAAAGATTGTAAGGCTTCTCGGCCTTTTGCAGCGGCGCATACTCGGCGTCCTTCGGCGTGCTCGTGGACGAGTCGTAGACCTTCATCGGCCACCACGGCGCCCCCGCTGCAAGGCCCGGCGATACCGCGCCGACGGCGAAACCCAGACAGGTGGCGGCCGCGAGGCAATGGCGGAGGCATATGCGAGGAACCATGGCTTCAATCCTTGTTGTTGGAAGGGAGGCGGACGAGGTTCGATCCCATAGGCGCCTCGTCCGACGGCACTGCTCGGCGCTGCCTACACGGCAGCCCAGTTGGCGACGGATCGCCGTTCGAAGGTCTCGCGGAACTGCCGAGTGGATTCCGGAAGAAGCTGTCCCGTTCCCCAGTCAAGAATCACCGCATGCTGACGGATCGCGTCGAGCGCGTCGATCTCGTTGCTCCGGAACTTTGCGGCGACGCCCTCGGGATCGGTGCGGGCCCAGGCGACGCGCCGCTGGCGGATCTCGGCGCGCAGGCTTTCTGTCGCCGGAGCGTCGAGTTCGTATTCGCAGAGTTCGACATCGATGGCGCGGATGACGACGCCGTAGTCCTTGGCGGCGCGCCCCACCGAGACGTAGTCGTCGATGACGTCTTCCATAACGTGCGCCGGATCCCGCTCCAGCGGGTCGCCGAAGCCGCCGCCGCCGGCCGTCGGCCGCGAGAAGACGTCGCCTTCCCCGATTGCGACATCGGAGAAGATCGTGCCGAGCCGCTCCCCGTGGCCGGTGCCGGCGCGGGTCAGCGTCAGGCCGTGCGGGCTGGAGGGAAGCCCACCCTCGATGCCCCAGACGATCGCGCATTCGCGGTCGCAGATGTAGGAGATCACGGTGTCCTCGGCTGCCAGCATCAGCGAGGTCTTGCGCACGCCGACGCCACCGCGCCATTTGCCAGGACCGGCCGAATCTTGCAGAATCTCGCATTCGGTGGTGAGGATCGGGTTGGCGCGCTCCTGCCCCTCGACCGGCTGGGCCATCATGCCCGTGCCGAAGCAGGCCGTGGTGACGTTGGCGCCGTCCTTGCCGTTGCGCCCGCCCCAGCCTCCGGGAAGCCAGTCGTAGAACATGAAGATCGGCTTGTCGTTGCTGCGCGCATCGCGGCCGCCGGTCAACAGGTATTCGAGGTTGAAGGCGCAGGCCAGCGCCCGCTCCGGCATCAGCTGCGACCACATTTCGTAGATCGAGTTCATGATCTTCTCGAACGGCATCAGGAAGCCCGTCACCGCGACCGGCCACTTGGCGTCGACGATCGAGCCTTCCGGCACGATGATCTCGAAGGCGCGGTAAAAACCGGAATTCAGCGGCAGGTCGGGGAAGAAGGTCTTCATGCCGGCCGCTACAGCCGAGAAGGTGGTCCCGAAGGCGGAGTTGTAGATCGTGCCGATCACCGGGTGGCTGCCCGTGAAGTCGTAGATCGCCTTCTCGCCCTCGATCGTCATCTTGATGCGGATCGGGATCATGCCCTCGCCGCCCGCCGGATCGCGGTCGATGAAGTCGACGGTCTCCCACTCGCCGTCCGGCAGCGCCGCGATGCGTTGGCGCACCGCGCGCTCGACATAGTCCTGCACCTCGGAGAGCCCGGTCTCGACCGTCTCGCGGCCATACTTGCCGACGAGGCGCAAAATTTCGCGCTCGCAGACCTGCGTCGCCTGCGCCTGGGCATGGATGTCGCCGATGATCGAGGCGGGATCGCGGGTATTCGAGGCGATCAGATTGGCCACGTCCTTGCGGAACACGCCCTTGTCGAACAGCCGCACCGGCGTGATGCGCAGGCCCTCGCGGAACATGTCCTTGGCCGTGACGTCGAACGAGCCGGGCACGCTGCCGCCGACATCCGACCAGTGGCCGTTCGACTGGGCGTAGGCGATGATCCTGCCTTCGGAGAAGATCGGCCGCACCAGGCGCACGTCGGAGAAATGGGTTCCACCGGCGTAGGGATCGTTGATGGCGAAAACGTCGCCCTCATGCATGTCGCCATCGAAGGCGCGCATGACGTCCTTGCAGGTGAAATGCAGCGTGCCGACGTGGACGGCGATGTCCTGGTTCCCCTGGGCGGCACATTCGCCGTTCGCGTCGTGCAGGCCGCTGGAAAAGTCGTGGTTGTAGATTACGAAGGAATAGCAGGTCCTGAGGATCTGCTCGCCCATCTGGTCGACGCTGGTGATGAAGGAGTTCTTGAGGACCTCGAAGGTCACGGGATCGAGCGTCTGTTTGCCGGCCATTGGTGTCAGCCCTTCACGCGGATGATGATGTTCAGATACTTGTCGACTTCGGCGGCGGCACCGACCGGCACGACGGTGGTGCTGTCGACTTGCTCGACGATCGCCGGGCCTGCGAAGGTGAAGCCGCAGGGAAGGTCGTCGCGCTGGTAGACCGGCGTCTCGTGCGCCTGGTTGTCGAACCAGACCTTTCGCCGCGAGACGGGATCGGGGCGCACGCCGGTCGGCGCATGCACGGCCAGCTCCGCCTTTGGCACGACACCGATCGCCTTGACGTTGACGCGAAAAAAACTCACCGGCGCATCGTCGCGGCGGAAATTGTATTCGCGGTGATGCTCGCGGTGGAAATCGGCGACCAGGTCGGCAATCGAGCCGATCGGGCTCGGCGTCGATACGGCAAGCGAGCGCCACTGGCCGCGATACATCATGTCGATCGTCCGCTGCAGGACGATGTCGCGCTCGGCGACGCCTTCGTGGATCAGCCGGTCCAGCGCATCGCGCTCAATCCGGGCGAACTGCGCCTCGATGCCGGCTGGATCGGCCAGCTTGGCGTCCACCATGCAGTTTTCCGAGAAATCGTGCTGCATGTCGACGAGCAGGCAGCCCAGTGCCGAGGTGACGCCCGGGTTCGGCGGCACGATCACCGTGGGGATCGAGAGCTCACGCGCGACGGCGACGCCGTGCAGCGCACCGGCGCCTCCGAAGGCCACGAGGGCGAAGTCGCGCGGGTCGTAGCCGCGGCTGATCGAGATCAGCCGCACCGCGTCCGACATGTTTGCGTTGGCGACGCGCAGGACCGCGTCGGCCGCTGCCTCGGTCGAGAGCTTGAAGCCCTTGGCGACGCCTTCCTCGACCGCAATGCGGGCGAGGGCCGGGTCGAGCGTGACCTTGCCGCCGGCGAGGCTGGTGCCGAGGCGGCCGAGCGTGACGTTGGCGTCGGTGTTGGTCGGCTGCGGATTGCCGTTGCCGTAGCAGGCCGGGCCCGGAAACGCCCCGGCCGATTGCGGGCCGTTGCGGAGCGACCCGGCATCGTCCGTCCAGGCGAGCGAGCCGCCGCCGGCGCCGATCGTCAGCACTTCGATGGAGGAGAAGCGTATGGGATAGCCGAACTCGACGTACCAGTCCTTCGTCACGCGCGACTGGCCCTCATAGGCGAGCGAGACGTCGGTCGACGTGCCGCCCATGTCGAGGCCGATTGAATTCGGGTAGCCGCACAGGCCGGCGATGTGGCGGCTGGCGATGGCGCCGGCGGCGATGCCTGAACCGGCGAGGCGCGCGGCGAAATCCTTGACGCTGGCCGGCGTCATCACGCCGCCGCCGGTGTGCAGGAGCAGCAGGTCGCGCGTATAGCCCTCGGCCGCGAGACGGTCGCCGAGCCGGGTGGTGTAGCTGACCACCACGGGGCTAAGCGCCGCGTTGACGACCGTCGTCGAAAACCGCTCGTGCTCGAAGATTTCCGGCAGCACTTGCGAGGAGATTGATACCGGGATGTCCGGCATTGCTTCCAGCAGGATCTCCCGCATACGCCGCTCATTCTCGCCGTTCAGATAGGCGTTCATGAAACAGACGGCGATCGCCGCCACGCCACGCTTTTTCAGAATGCGGGCGACGTCGCGGGCTTTGTCCTCGTCCAGCGCCTCGACGATCTTGCCGGCACTGTCGATGCGTTCCGGCACGGTCAACCGGTCGCGGCGCGGGATGTACGGCTTCACGACGTCCTTGTAGACGTCCCACAAATCTTCCTTGTTGGCGCGGCGGATCTCGATCACGTCGCGGAAGCCGTGGGTCGAGACCATGGCCGTGCGTGGCAGACGGCGGGTGATCAGCGCGTTGGTCGCAACCGTGGTGCCATGGGAGAACAGGGCGACCTTGGTCAAATCGATCCTGGCCTTGGCGACACCGCTCATGATCCCGTCGATCGGGTCGGGCGTCGAAGACGTCTTTTCGATCCGGATCAGACCAGTGTCCTCATCCATGATGCAGATGTCGGTGAAAGTGCCGCCCACATCGACGGCGACGCGAAGATTCTGCACGGTGCGCGGATCCCTTTGCTCGTTTCCCGGAGTAAACAGGGTTTCCGATGCATACTTTTGTTCGTGGGTGCACCAAACCATGTCGCTGAGAGCAGTTTGGCCCAAACTTTGTGCCGAGCGCCGGCCTGCCTAATTTTCGGTCAATACATTCGTGCCGCCGTCGCCTGGCGCGCTGCGGCACGGGCTTCGCTCGGCGTGCAGCCGAACCGGGCGCGGAAGCTGCGGCTGAACTGGGCCTGGTCGCCGAAGCCGCGGTCGTAGGCGATCTCCGAGATCGCCTTGCGGCATTTCGGATCCTTGAGGGCGGCCTCGCACATCAGTAGTCGTTGCGTTCGGATATGAGCACAGACCGTCGTGCCTTCGGCTTCGAACAGCTGGTGCAGATAGCGTAGCGAGATGCCGCAGCCCTCGGCGACCTCCTTGGGCGACAGGCGACAATCGCTCAAATGCGCCCCGATAAAATGTTCGGCCCGGTGGAGATGCGCGTTGCGCACCGACGACAATCGGCCGGTTAGTACGCGCTGATCGGCCTCGATCGCCATCGCCAGCAAGTCGACCAGGTGGCGCCCCATCACGGCGCGTTCCGCTTCCTCCATTTCGGCGAGCCGCGGCACCGTCATGCGCAACATGTCCACGAATAGCCCGCCGACGCTTCGGGTGGCGTCGAATTGCAGCGTTGCCAACCGCTCCGGTCGGGCGATCCGGGCCCGCATCACGTCGCTCGGGATCTTCAGCACCCATAACGCCGCGCGGTCGCGATGACTAAACACGTAGGGCAGGTGACTGCGTTCGATCAGGAACTGGCCGGGCCGGCAATGCACGTCCTTGCCGTCCTGGACGAAGCGGATCTCCGCCACTTCCGGCACGGTGACGAGGAAGCTTTCCTCGCGCTCAGTGCGCAGGTGTCGCTCATGCCGGCGGTAAAGCACGCCATCGCAGCGGTTTCGCGAGACCGCGACCGATCCCATCGTCCAGGTGTCCAGCGCCCCGTCGAAGTCCCCGGCCGATCGATAGTTCAGCTCGAGTGGGAAGTAGGTTTGCGACACCGCCTGTTGCCAGAAGTGCTTCCTGGCAGCCGGGGGACTGTTGCTGGTCGAGAAACTGGCTTGCATGGCACCCGATTCCTAACCGATTAAACGACCCGACCAGCAGGGTGCGATCTAGGCCCGAAGACTTGCATGATGCCGTGCAATATCCGGACCGTCGGCCGAGCGCGACCAGTCAAGCAAACCACGGGCGCAGGGCTTCGTTCACGGCCTGGACGAGGCGGTCGGCGCCGGGGGTGTCGGAGTGCACGCACACCGTCTCCGCACGCATCGGCAGATCACCGCCCTCGATGTTGGTCGCCACGCCATCGCTCATCACTCGCACGGCGCGGCGCGCTGCTTCCGCCACGTCCATCGCTTTGTGCTCGCGCGTGATGATCAGTTGGCCGCCAGCATCGTATTCGAGGTCGGCGTAGTATTCGGCGATGAAGGGGATGTTGCGCTGGCCGTAGATCGTCTCCTGCAGCGTGCCGGCCATACCGAGTAGTGGGACGCGGAACACCTCGGCAGCATCCGCGATCGCATGCGCGACCTCCTCGTTGCGGATCGCGGCGCCGTAGAGCGCGCCATGCGGCTTGATGTGATTGAGCGTCATGCCGGCCTCGTTTAAGAAACCCATTAACGCGCCGATCTGGTAGACGATGCAGGCGGAGAGCTCGTCCCGGCCCATCTTCATCTCGCGGCGGCCAAATCCCTGCAGATCGGGGAACGAGGGGTGCGCACCGACAGCAACGCCGTGGGCGGCCGCAAGCTTGACCGTCGCGCGCATGACAGCCGGGTCAGAGGCATGGAAGCCGCAGGCGACGTTGGCGATGTGGATGAAGGGCATGATGCCGGCATCGTCGCCACACCGGTATAAGCCGAACGCCTCACCCATGTCGCAGTTGATCGTGACGCCCATGCCGCATTCCTTTCGCCAATCCTGGATCGATCATTGAGCGTCAGCGTGGAGAGCAGCGGGAGGGCGCGTCAAATCATATTAAATGGCCTATGGCATCGGAAAAACCGATGGCCCGCCCGCGTCTGCCGCTCGGCCCACTGACCCGGTTACGGCGAAGCGCATGAAGCTGCGGAACGCTTCCGTGGCGCTGCACGCCGCCGCCTCCCGCCGCCAGGCGAGACCGACATCCATGCTCGGCACATCGTCCTCGATGATGCGGGTCTCGATCCGCTGCCCCTCCAGTGACCACGGGCGGTAGATGAGGTCCGATAGGATGCTCACCCCCATTCCGCCGGCCACCATGGAGCGGACCGCCTCCACGGAGGAGGTGCGGAAGATCGTGCGGGGCTCGAGTCCAGCCGCTCGCCAATAGCGCAGCGCCGTGTACTTCGCTTCGTCGACCGTGAGCATCACATAAGGATGGTCCGCAATGTAGGCGAGCCGCACGCGCTCGACGGACGTCAGCACGTGACCCGGCGCTAGCCATAGACGACGCTGCGACCGGCTCAGGATCTCGCTGGCGATCTGCGCTTGATTACGAAGATTTGAGACGAGAAGAACAGCGACGTCCAATACGCCCTCGACCAGCGCCTGCTCCAGCACGTCGCGCGGCGCCTCGAACAATTCGAGCGTGATGCCGGGGAAATTCGCCTGGAACCGTATTTGGTGGCGCGGCAGGAAATACCCGGCGACGGTGTATGTAACACCCACCCGCACGGTGCCGACGATCGACGCGCCCGAGACATGCGGGCTGTGCATCGCCTCCGCAACGGCCGCGAGGATCTGTCTTCCCTGCGCCAGGAAGCGGCTGCCTTCGAGCGTGACGGTGACGCCCGCGGCCGAGCGGTCCAGCAGGCGGGCGCCGAACACCGCCTCGAGCTGCTGGATCGCCGCCGTCACCGCCGACTGCGAGACATTCAGGGCCACCGCCGCCTGGCCGATGCGCCCAGCGTCGGCCGCGGCGACGAAGTAGCGTATCTGTTTGAAGGAAACGGACATGCAGAGTGTCTCCGTTGTACGACACCGACAGCATATCGATAATTTCGATGGCCAGAATTCTAATTTGCGATTTTACGCGCTATCAGAGTTTTGCAAGTCTCGTTCACCGATCCCGTGCACACAGGATGTGAGTCAGCATGACCGTCAAGACGATCCAGGCCCCCCTCCCGGGCACGTTCTACCGCTCGGCTTCCCCCGGCGCGCCGGTGTTCAAATCGGTCGGTGATGCGGTCGCAGCCGGCGATACGATTGGTCTGATCGAGGTGATGAAGATGTTTACGCCGGTGATCTCCGACGAGGCCGGCATGCTCACGGCCTTCCACATCGAGAATGAAGACGCGGTGATGTCCGGTCAGCCGCTCTACGATATCGACGCCTAACTCGATGGCGATGTCCAAGGTCTTCGTCGCCAATCGCGGCGAGATCGCCGTCCGCATCATCCGCGCCGCGCGCGAGCTCGGTCTCGTGACCGTCCAGGCGGTGAGTGCGGCGGACGGCACGATGCTGGCCGCACGGCTCGCCGACGAGACCACGCCGGTTGGCCCGGCGCATGCGACGAAGTCCTACCTGAACAAACAGGCGATGCTGCAGGCTGCCATCCGCAGCGGCTGCGACGCGGTGCATCCCGGCTATGGGTTCCTATCGGAGAACGCGGAGTTCGCCGAAATGGTCGAGGTGGCCGGCCTCATCTTCGTTGGGCCGAGGCCGGAGACGATCCGCAAGATGGGCGACAAGGCCCGGGCGCGTCAGGAGGCGATGGCCGCAGGCGTGCCGACGGTGCTGGGCAGCGAGGGCCGGGTCGAGGACGTCGCGGCAGCGGTTCTCGCTGCGCGCGCGATCGGCTATCCTGTGATGATCAAGGCCTCCGCCGGCGGCGGCGGGCGGGGTATCCGCGTTGCTCACGATGAGGCCGAACTCGCGACGTTGATTCCGCAGGCGAGCGGCGAGGCGGCGGCGGCTTTCGGCGATGGCGGCCTGTATCTCGAGCGTTTCATCGCCAAAGCACGTCACGTCGAGGTGCAGATCCTCGGCGACGGCACCCGCGCCATTCATCTGTTCGAGCGTGAGTGCTCGCTGCAGCGCCGCCGCCAGAAAGTCTGGGAGGAAGCGCCGGCGGCTTGCCTGCGGCCGGATCAGCGCGATGCACTCTGCGCATCCGCCGTGCGCCTGGCCGAGCGCGTCGGCTATCGCGGTGCCGGCACGCTGGAGTATCTGTTCGATGAGACCACCGGTGAGTTCTTCTTCATCGAGATGAATACGCGCATCCAAGTGGAACATCCCGTCACCGAGATGATCACGGGGATCGACCTAGTCCGCTGGATGCTGCGCATCGCCAACGGCGAAACGCTCACGCTCCAGCAGGGTGATATTCGCTTCAACGGTCATGCCGTGGAAGCGCGCATCTGCGCCGAGGATCCGGCGCGCGACTTCCGCCCGTCTCCGGGCACCGTGACCGCGTTAGAGATTCCGGGCGGCATGGGCGTGCGCTTCGATACGATGCTCTATTCCGGCTATTCCGTGCCGCCGTTCTACGACTCGTTGCTCGGCAAGCTGATCGCCCATGATGAGACGCGGGACGCGGCCATCACCCGAATGGCGCGGGCGTTGAAGGAGCTTCGCGTTGAGGGTCTGCCGACCACGGCGCCCTTGCACCAGGCGCTGGCCACCGACCCCGAGATGCGCGCCGGCATGTTCCACACGCGCTGGCTTGAAGAGTGGCTGGCCGCCAATCCCCTCGAATCCCCAACACACACTGAAGCGGATATCAGCCGATGAAGGCACGCTACTCCTACGGTGGCGACGAGCACATCTTCGTCGAGGTGGACGAGGAGATGTCGCTGGAAGCCTTCTTCAAAAGCCTTTCGATGACCAACGCCGTCCGCGACAGCGGCATCGCCGGAATCACCGAAATCTGCCCAGCGAATGCCTCGTTTCAGATCAAGTTCGATCCTGACCTGATCACGCCGGACGAGCTGATAGCCAAGCTCGAGCGCTTCGAAGCAGCGGCGGAGACATCGGACAAACGGATCGACACGCGGATCATCGAAATCCCCGTGCTCTACGGCGATCCCTGGACGCACGAGACGCTGATGCGCTTTCGTGAACGTCACCAGGACCCAACCACGACGGATCTTGAATATGCCGCCCGGATCAACGATTTCGATAGTGTCGAGGCGTTTATTACGGCGCATGCCGGGGCCCCCTGGTTCGTCTCGATGGTCGGTTTCGTTGCGGGGCTGCCGTTCATCTATCAGCTGGTCGAGCGCGAGCGGCAGATCGAGGTGCCAAAGTATCTGCGTCCCCGGACCGACACGCCGAGGCTGACGATCGGGCATGGCGGCTGCTTCGGCTGCATTTATTCCGTGCGAGGGGCCGGCGGCTACCAGATGTTCGGCGTCACGCCGATGCCGATCTACGATCCGACAGGCGAGATCAACTACCTCAAGGACCTGATGATCTTCCGGCCCGGCGACATCATCAAGTTCACGGCGATCGATCGCGCCGCCTACGACGAAGCAGTGGAAGCGGTGGCGGCGGGGCGATTCGAACCGAAAATCGTCCCGGTCAGCTTCTCCCTCGACGCATTCACCGCGGACCCCGACGGCACCAACGCCAAACTTCTGGAGGCCTTGCATGGTTGAGGCGATCCGCATGTTCGATGTCATCAAACCCGGTCTCTCCACCACGGTGCAGGACCTCGGTCGCCCCGGCTACTACCATCTCGGCCTGCCAATCTCGGGCGCTATGGACCGGTTCGCGCTGATCGCGGGTAACCGCCTCGTCGGCAATGACGATGGGGCCGCCGGGTTGGAGGCAGTGTTTCTCGGTCCAGAGTTACGTTTCGCGAGCGATTGCCTCGTCGCCGTGACCGGAGCCGATATGCCGCCGAAGGTCGACGGCGTCGAGCAACCCGGTTGGACGGCGTTCAAGGTGGCGGCGGGGCAGGTGCTATCGTTCGCCTATCTGAAGGCCGGCGCACGCGCTTACGTCGCGATCGCCGGTGGGGTCGATGTGCCGGAAGTGCTGGGATCGCGCTCGACCTATACGCTCGGCACGCTCGGCGGCGTTGAGGGGCGCGCGCTCAAGGCGGGCGACGCCGTCCCGGTCGGCAGCGCCTCCGGTGTTGGGCGTGAGGGTGCTACCGTGCCGGTGGACATTCGACGTTCTGTTGGGACATCGGGCACCAGTTTGCGCGTGTTGCCGGGCCTGTATTGGCATCGGATCACGGAGGGCGCCCAAAAGAATTTCTTCGAGGACGCTTGGAAGGTCGCGCCAGAGGCAGATCGCATCGGCTATCGGTTTCGCGGCGGCAGAAAGCTTGATTTCGTGCCGCGCAAGCAGCCCTTCGGGGCCGGGTCGGACCCGTCGAATATCGTCGACAGCTGCTACCCCTACGGTTCCATTCAGGTGCCGGGCGGCACTGAACCGATCATTCTGCACCGAGATGCCGTCTCGGGCGGCGGCTACTTCATGCTCGGCACCGTGATCTCGGCCGACATGGATCTTATCGGCCAACTCCAGCCGCATCAAAGCATCCGCTTCGAGAAGGTGACGATGGAACAGGCACTCGCGGCGCGACGCGACGAGAATATCAGGTTCGGTCGTTTCGGAACGGCTCTGAATACTTAATACCTAGTGGTCCGATCCTAACGTTCGAGTCCCGAACGTTAGGTGAATCGGCCCACCAAACAAAGCCTAGTGGTGCAAATCAGACGGATGCTTCCGTCTGATTTGCACCACTAGGACTTCTGGTAGAGCTACATTACACGGCCGAGACGTTCATCGCAAATCTGTCATCATGGTCATCGATGATGGCCACCGCTGGAACGTCTCGCCATCGCTCCTGTTTCGGATGCCGCCGGACCCACAACCCACCCAGCAAAGCCTAACCCAATTGAACTAAGCGGCGGCTTTGATGGCGTGCGACCCGACGGGGGCATTGTTAAACCGTCTGCGACAGACATGCCGACCTTCCGTCCAACGCTGAAAGAGCGGAAAACAGCAGCGTTCGTCGTGTATTCACCTTCAATCCGTGCAACAAGGTCACTGGCGCGCCTTCTCGGCGTGGTGCCGCGAGCGCGGCCATTCCGCGCTGCCGGCGCACCCCGGCGCCGTCGCGGTCTACCTCTCTGCCCTGGCCGACCGCGGCTGCGCACCGTCCACCGTCGGCCGGGTTCTCGCCGCCCTCGGCCACCACCACCGGCTGACCGGGCTGGTCGCGCCGCACAAGGGCGAGGGTGGCGCGGTGATCCTCGACGTGCTGGCCGGCATCCGCCGCAGCCACTGCGCGCCGCCGGCGCGCAAGGCGGCGGCCGACAGCTACGTGCTGCACGCCGTGCTGCGCGCCATCGCCGGCGACACCCTGGCCGACGTGCGCGACCGCGCCTTGCTGGCCTTCGGCATGGCCAGCGCGCTGCGCCGGTCAGAGCTGGTGGCGCTCACCGTCGCCGACCTCGAGCGCGGGCCGGACGGGCTCCGGGTCCGGGTAGTGCGCAGCAAGACCGACCAGGAGGGCCGCGGCATGGTGATCGCCGTCCCGGACGGCCGCCGGCTCAACCCGGTGACCCACCTGGAGGCCTGGCTGGCGCGGACCGGCATCGGCGAGGGCCCGGTGTTCCGCAGCCTGGTCAACGGCCGGGTCGGATCGGCGCTCACCGACCAGTCGGTGTCGCTCATCGTCAAGCGCCGCACCGCCGCAGCGGGCTACGCGGCGGCGGACTTCGCCGCGCACAGCCTGCGCGCGGGCTTCCTGACCAGCGCCGCCGCCGCCGGCGCCAGCATCTGGAAGATGCGCGAGGTGTCACGGCACAAGTCGGTGCAGGTGCTGTCCGACTATGTGCGGAACTCGGACCTGCTGAAGGACCATGCGGGCAAGGACTTCCTGTGATGATTTGGCACGATAATAACCTTGGCTGAGGCCTCTTCCTAATCCGGCTCGCTTTGTTCAGGCGGGTCAGCCAGGTCAGCCAACAGCGGCCCGAGATCCTCGGGCGGTGTTTAGGACGCGCAGGATTACCGCAGGGCTCGTCGTCGGATTTTACATAAGAAGCAGGCCGAAGCGCGGCAGCGACCAGAACCGGAACGGGTTGGGCAAAAGCTCAGGGCGCCTCCGTCCAAGCTAAGGGTGGGCCGCCAATCGCTCGCCAGCGTCAAGGACTGCCGTCAGTAGCCGCTCCGCCGCTCCAGGAGCTGCGACACGATCCAGGAGCCAGCCCACGGCCTGGTCGAGATCGGCCGCCGCTTGTGGCGCGAAGTTCCGGAACCGGCTCACGCCGAGGTATTGCTTCTCCGCGCGATGGTCGCCCGAACTCGCGCCGCGAGCTCATCGCCGGTGAGGTAACCGTCCCGGTCGCCTTCGTCTTTGGCCGACAGAACCGAGGCGAGCAGCTCGACACGCGCGACCTCCTGTCGCCGCAGCAGGCTCACCCCGGCCGCGACCAAGTCGGCACGGTCCCGGTAGCGGCCGGAGGCGACCGCCTCGGTCGCAAACTGCTCCAGCTCCGGGGGAAGGAAGACGTCATCCATCTCTGCGATTATAAACGGAGTAAGGGCGTTCGGAAAGAATTGTCTGCCCGGCGGCATGGCTCCGAAACGAACGAAATCCGCGTGCTGCTCCGAAGCTACACGGCGGCTGGGAATGCCGACACATAGCCGGAGGAGCGTTTGGTCTGTTGCTACAAAGACCAGAATGGCGCTGATGTTGCCGCCCCATGCAGCCCGTCGTCGCCTACTACCGCGTCTCCACCGAACGCCAGGGACGGTCCGGACTAGGATTGAATGCTCAACGGGAGCGCTGCGCCCAATTCGCAGCGCATAACGGCATGGCAATCGTCGAGGCGTTCACCGAGGTAGAGACGGGGAAGGGGGCGGATGCGCTCGACCGCCGGCCGCAGCTCGCCGCGGCGCTGGCGGCCGCTCGGCGCCAGCGCGGCCAAGTGCTGGTGGCCAAGCTCGACCGGCTGTCGCGCGACGTGCACTTCATCGCTTGGCTGATGGCGCAGCGGGTGGCCTTCGTGGTCGCCGAGCTCGGCGACCACGTGGACCCGTTCATGCTGTACATCTACGCCGCCCTCGCCGAGAAAGAGCGACGTATGATATCCGAACGCACCCGGGCAGCACTCGCGGTCCGGAAAGGTCAGGGGGCTCTACTTGGCAACCGGACCGACCTGTTGCAGGCAGGTCTGAGAGGTGCGGCCAGCACAGCCGAAGACGCACGCCGGTTCGCCAAGAACGTCGCACCCGTTATCCAGCAGATCCGGACGGGCGGTGTCGAGAGTTTGCGCGGCATTGCTACGGTGTTGAACACCCGTGGCGTGCGCACACCGCGCGGCGGGCGTTGGGCTGCAACGCAGGTGAGCGCGGTGCTGGCTCGGGTCCAGGCAGCGGCGAATGCCAGCTAAGGGTTCTTCTCTTGCACTGGCGAGCGGGACGAAATGACGGGCGGAAGGCGCTTACCAGCCTTATGCAAGGCTTGCCTTATTTGCGGTAGCCGACCAGGGTCGCTACTGAGGTTGGTTTCGAGGTTTTGCCGGGGCGCCGACGCACAATGTTCTGTTGCAAACGCTAGATCCGGACAAGCGAAGCGTTGAGCAGCGACGCTTTCAGGCAGCAACTTCGAAGAGCCCGGCCACGAAGGCAGCTTGCGCCGGCATGTCGCGACCGCCAACGTTGTAATCCTGCCCCTTCCTGATCATCGCCATCGCCTCGTAGCCGGCCAGCGTATGTCTGGCGGTTCGCAGACCGCCGAAGCCAAGCTCCGGCCGGACCAGGCGTTTGATCCGGCGATGATTTTGCTCAACGATATTGTTCAGGTATTTGCACTGCCGCAATCGGGAGAAGCGCCACAGTTCGCCCGCTCGCTTCATGTCGGCCACCGCACGCGGGTAGGCCGGGTTCTTGT
>CAXTJW010000016.1:0-24020 GCA_964244305.1 uncultured Acetobacteraceae bacterium | reverse complement strand
ACGATGGCGCCGGCTGGGAGGGGGACGGAGGCCGGGACTGTGCCGTCCTCCCACTCGCGCAGGGCGAGGAGACGGAGACCCTCGCGGATGACGTCGTCAGCGTCCACATAACGGCCGGAGGCGACGACTGCCTCGATGTACGTATTGAGACGGTCAGTAAGCTTGACAGTTCTGGTCGGCATCGGGAAGCTCCACCGCAAGGACGTCGAAGTCTTGTCACATAACATGGGCGATTCGACAGCGGGCCGAAACGGGAACAGAGGCCATTGGCAATACTGTTGTATCCGCCGGCACAGTTCCGCCCCCGTTATCCATATCCCCTCGGGCCCTTGCCAACACCTCGCCGATCGACGGTTCAATGCAGGCTGCCATTCTTGAACACTTGGGCAATCGAGAGGATTTCTGAAGTATGCTTTCCATAACTGCGGTCCTGCGGGCCAAGCCGGGCGAAGAAGCAAAGCTCCTTGCCGCACTGCTCGACGTCGCCGCGCACGTCCGCGTGAATGAACCCGGCACGCTCGGCTTCCACGTCTCACGCGATCTCGACGACCCCATGATCTTTACGACATACGAGCGCTTTGCCAATCGCGCTGCCATGGACGCGCATAATGGTTCAGATGCGGTAGCGCAATTCTTCGACGTTGCACGCCCGATACTGGACGGGCCGGTTACGCTCCACCGTTGCGAAGAAAAAGCAGCCGTCACGGCGTGATCGCTTTGTATGAAAGCGATGAGCGCATCGGGGCGGCGGCGGCCCCGCTGCTTTTTCTGGGATGACGGCAGCCGATGCTCTTGGGGAGAGCTCAGGCCAGATATCCTGTCGCTTGCGCCTCCGGTCGGGCTTCGCCTTCCCTACGCCGCAAGCGACAGAGCACTTTCTCACCCTGATTGTCGCGCATTCTGACCTTGATCGCCGCGCAGCACGAATAGGCTCCAGAGCAGCGCCACGGTCTCACCCGCGGCCCAGAGCGGGGGCTCGACCTGCTTCAGGTCAGACGGGCTCATATCGAAATGCCAGAGCCCGTTCGAGTGCTTGTCTTGGAAGCGCACCGCGGCGAGCGGGCGCACCATACGCGCATGATCGAGAGCGGACGCACGCAGGACGCGATCGGCAGTCGCGCGCTTGAGCAGGCCTGCTGGCGCCCGCACTAGTGGTGCGAATCAGACGGAAGCATCCGTCTGATTCGCACCACTAGCCTTGGTTTGGTGGACCGATTCACCTAACGTTTGGGACTCAAACGTTAGGATCGGACCACTAGGCCGTCCGGCTTTTCTACCGTCCAGGTGGGGCCGGAGAACCTCGAAGCAGGTGGTTGCTTCTGCGCGCCGTTGCTCATTCAAAGCTGCGATGGGTAGGGCCGTCCCCTCCTGCACCATGCCGACCTCCTCCGTCCTGGTCTGCCGCAAGCCGGCCTCGTGTCCGCAAGGGGATCGCTCAGCGGACACCCCTGGCTCTGGCTTCCGATCAACGTGCAACGGTGCCAGATGGCCAATCTGCAAAGCTTTGCGGTCATTGGGCCTCCCTGGCGAGGCGGTGGGATGCCTACCCCGCTCCCTGCGCCCTCCGCACCCCGTCCAGTACCGCCTCATGCGTCGCAAGTATCCGCCGCAGCGTGGGTTTCCCTTTATCGCTCGCTTCGGCGATGCCCTCGTGCATCTCCTCGATCCCCGTCGTCATCTGCTCGGCCAGGCCGGATAGCCGCTCCTGTAGCTGCTCGCCGTCGTCCTTGAGTTCGGCCGTCCAGATCGCCAGGACGCGAGAGAGTTCGGTGGCAGCGCGGTCGGGTGGGACGCCCGCTTGCAGGAGCTTGATGAGGGGGGCCAGGTCGGCAGTAGGGGAGCGGGACATGCGTGGGAAGGTAGGTAAGCGGACCGTCGGTGGCTACCCTGAGCTTGGGGCGACGAGGGGCTGCTTTGTGAAGGGCTGCTTTGTATCGAGTGCGGCGGGAGCCATGTCCCCGGTTCACCCCGCCTACCGTGCTGTCATGCCCATTCCGTGGCGTGACCCCTATAACGGTTCACCGGCAGAATCCGATGCGTTTGATTTCCATCTTGCCTGCCTTCTATTTCCACAAGCCTGACGGTCAGAGCGACCAGCCGCCATCGACCGAGATGGCGGCGCCGGTGACGAACGCGCCGAGGTCGGAACTCATCCACAGCACGGCCTCCGCAATTTCTTCTGGCTTGCCCAGTCGCCCCACGGGTTCCAAGTCGATGGCCTTCTGGATATCACCACCGGTGAAGCGGTCCATCATCGGCGTCTCGATGTTGCCGGGCAGGACGGCGTTCACCCGGATGTTCGACTTGGCATAGTCGAGCGCAGCAGACTTGGTCAGGCCGATGATGGCGTGCTTGGACGCGGCGTAGGCGCTGCCCCCGGCGACGCCCCGAATGCCGGCGCCCGACGACGTGTTGACCACCACGCCGCCGCCCTGGCGCAGCATTTGCGCCAGCTCGTGCTTCATGCAGACGAAGGTGCCGCGCAGATTGATCCCAAGGATGCGGTCCCACTCATCCAACTCGATATCAGCGACCGGCGCCGCCTTGTTCTCGACGCCGGCGTTGTTGAAGGCCACGTCGAGCCGGCCGAACGTCTCGACAGTGCGCGCGACCGCCGCCTCGACCTGCTCCGGCTTGGAAATGTCGCAGGCGATGACCAGCAACTCGCCGCCCGCGTCCTCCACCGCCTTTGCGGTCTGCCGTAGCGCTTCCTCGGTGCGGTCGATGATGGCGACACGGGCACCTTCGCTGGCGAATGCGACGGCGGTAGCCTTCCCGATGCCGCTGGCGGCGCCGGTGACGAAGGTGACCTTGCCGGTGAAACGGTTAAAGTTGGGCATGATGTTACCTCGTGGGGTTATAATGATCGTCAGCTTTTTAGGTGTGTGGATGGAGGTGAGCGGGTTAGCCGCCGGCACCTCAGAAGCCCCTATGTCCGCGCCGAGTGATGGGCTGGCCAGCCACGGGTCTCAGATGCCTGCACGGGGTTCGGCCGCCGCAGGAGGCCCAGCACGATGGCGGCAGAGCAGAGCACCGCGAGCGCGCTGGCGCCGAACGCCGCGGGGAGGCCCGCCCTGCTCGCCACCAGCCCGAGCGCCGGGCTAGACATGCCGAGCGACAGGTCGAGGAAGGCGGTGTAGGCTCCCACGGCGAGGGCGACCTTGGCGCCGCCGGTCCGGTCCGGCAGGTGGCCGAACAGGAGACGCCCGGCCATGAAGGCGACGCTGAGCGCGGTGAAGGCGGCCAAGCCGACGCCGCTGATTGCAAGCGCCAGGCCCGGCACCCAGACGATGCCCACCACGCCCAGGAGTGAGCTGGGTGCCTGCTTTTGCAGCGGCGCGGCGCGGAGCCGGGCCACCAGGGCCAGGGCGGCAAGCGGGAGCAGCGCCGTCGCCAGCGCGACCGCTCCGAAGCCGTTCCGGGCGCACATCACGGTTCCGGCCGGCGCCCGGCAACCAGGATCACAGCCGACATGGTGGGCGAGGCGGCGAAGCCGAGCGAGGCGAGGTGGCGGGCCGTCGCCCCGCCCGGCCCGATGCTCGCGCCGGCGGTGACGACCACTTTGCCTTCGATGCCCTGCGTCATGGCTTGTCTCAGCCCTCATACTGCTCGTCGCTGACCTGTTCCATCCAGTCCACGGGCGAGCGGTTCAGCTTCTCCTGGATGGCGATGTGGCTCATGGCGGTGGTGGGCGCAGCACCATGCCAATGCTTCTCGCCAGGCGGGAACCACACCACGTCGCCGGGCCGGATGTCCTCGATGGGACCGCCTTCGCGCTGGACCCGGCCGCAGCCCGCGGTGACGAGCAGGGTCTGACCGAGCGGGTGCGTGTGCCAGGCCGTGCGCGCACCTGGCTCGAAGGTGACGAGCGCCATGGCGACCCGGGCCGGGTCGGGCGGGCTGTTGAGCGGGTCCACCCGGACCGTGCCGGTGAAGTACTCCGCCGGCCCCTTGCCGGAAGGTTGGGAACCCGCGCGCTTAATCTCCATCGTGCCTCTCCTTGTCTCGTCGGGACCACGGGGCCGTTCACGGCGTTCCATGGTGCGTCGGAGAGACAGATGAGGGGTGTGGCTGCCGGCAACTACCCGCTAGAACCCGCATAGGCTTATAAGCAGGTCTTCTGGATGACGCAGGACAGCCTCGACGACCTCCGCGCCTTCTTGGCCGTGGCACGGGAGCGCAGCTTCACGCGGGCGGCCGCCCAACTTGGGGTGTCGCAGTCGGCGCTAAGCCAGACCCTTCGCAGCCTGGAAGCGCGGCTCGGCCTGCGGCTGTTGACCCGCACCACCCGCAGCGTGGCACCCACAGAAGCGGGCGAGCGTCTGCTGCGCGCCGTGGAGCCGGCCTTTGACCAGATCAGCGCCGGCCTGGCTGCATTGGGCGAGTTGCGCGACAAGCCCGCCGGCACCGTCCGCATCACGGCCACGGAGAATGTAGCCGCTTCGGTTCTTTGGCCCGCGCTCGCGCGTCTGCTGCCGGACTACCCGGACATCAAGGTGGAGATCGCCATTGACTACGGCCTGACTGACATCGTGGCCGAACGGTTCGACGCCGGCGTCCGGCCAGGCGAAATCGTGGCCCAGGGCATGATTGCGGTCCGCATCGGGCCGGACCTGCGCATGGCGGTGGTTGGCGCCCCATCCTACTTCGCCGCGCACCGGGCGCCGGAGGTGCCGCAGGACCTCACTGACCACGCTTGCATCAACCTGCGCCTGCCGACCCACGGCGGCCTGTATGCCTGGGAGTTCGAGCGTGACGGCCGCGAGTTGCGGGTGCGGGTCGAGGGGCAGCTCGTGTTCGGCACCACCGCGCTTATCCTCCAGGCGGCTTTGGACGGCTTCGGTATGGCCTACCTGCCGGAGGACCAAGTTGCGTCATACTTGGCCGACGAACGACTGGTCCGGGTGCTCGCGGACTGGTGCGAGCCGTTCTCCGGCTATCACCTTTACTACCCCAGCCGCCGCCAGCCTACGCCGGCCTTCGCTGTCCTAGTCGAGGAGCTGCGCTATCGAAGCTAGGGCCGTACCACTTCATCAAACGACCGTTTGCCAGGGTGCTACATTCGGCAGTCGCCTCGCCATACACCGTCTAATCAAAGCGCTGCTTTGCCCGCGTCAAAGCCGGGCGGATCGATCGAGCGCCCCCTTTTTCCGCGCTCTTGACGCTCTGGCTGTCGATAATGGCGGCCGTCGGACTGGCGTCGCGTCCGGCCAACTCGCGGCATTGCACGTAAAGCGCATGGTGCAACCGGTCGAGCATGCGGTCGTGCTGCCAGCGCAGAACGTAGTCGTTCACCGTGCTGCGCGGAGCCAAGTCCTTGGGCAAGGCAACCCACTGGCAGCCCGTGCCGAGGATATACATCAGGCCGTTCACCACTCCGCGCATGTTCACCGTACGCTTGTTGCCGCCCCGCTTGGCAGGCGGGATCAGGGGCTCGATCAGCCTCCGCTCATCGTCGGTCAGGTCGGACGGGTAGCGCAGCTTGCTGCGGTCGTAGCGGGCGCGGTTCTCGATGGTCCACACGGCAAAGCCTCAGGCACGTCGGATCGAAGCTAATCAAACCACAACCTGCGACGAACGATCAAGATGATCCCGGATGGACACTAAGGTCACCACGCCGCCGCCCCGCCTCATACACCGGCCAGTTCGTGACGCGGTAGCGCGCGCGGAACGCGATGGCGGTGGGCGGCATCGTGCTTGAATGGCATCAGGAGACAGTAGCCGCCACATCAGACGCAGGTTACCTCACCGGAGCCGCGCACCAAGACCACCAAATTCTACATTTCATCGAGCAGCACCGGGCTATTGTGGACGCGCTGTGCCAGCACGAGCCCGATGCTGCAAAAACTTCGATGCGGGTCCACCTGTGCGAGATGTATGCGACGATCGAGCGGCTTGGCCTATGTGACATGGAGGAGAATACGCCACTCTTGCGGCGATAGCCGAATACAACCATAAAAATAAACCGAGGGAACCGTCATGTTGCAGAAAAAGCGTTGGCAATTGGTATTCCTGCTCTTTGTCGCGGGCATCATCAACTATCTCGACCGGTCCGCATTGTCGGTGGCGGCGCCGCTCGTAATGCAGGACCTCGCGCTGACCCCGGCCGACCTCGGCCTGATCTTCTCCAGCTTCTTCGTGGGCTACGCGGTGTTCAACTTCATCGGCGGCTGGGCTTCCGACAAGCTCGGCGGCAAGCGTGTGTTCACCATCGCCATGGGCGTATGGTCGACGTTCTGCGCTCTGACGGCCGCGGCGACCGGCTTCGTGTCGTTGCTGGTCATCCGGGTGTTCTTCGGCGTGGGCGAGGGGCCGCTCTCGTCCACGATGAACAAGGTCGTCAACAACTGGTTTCCGCACCGTGAGGCGGCCAGCGCGGTCGGCTTCGCCAACTGCGGCACCCCGCTTGGGGGCGCGATCGCTGGGCCGGTCGTCGGCCTGATCGCCGTGGCGTTCGGCTGGAAGGTCGCGTTCGTCGGCATCGGCCTGCTTGGCTTCGTGTGGCTGTTCTTCTGGACCAGGCTCGCGACGGAGTTGCCGCGGCAGCACCCGACCATCAGCGCCGAGGAGCTTCGCGAGATCGAGGAAGATCATGCTGCACCGACAGCCAACCTTCCCGCGCAGCCGCTCAGCTTCTACCTGAAGCAGCCGGTGGTGCTCGCGACCGGCCTCGCGTTCTTCGGCTACAACTACATCCTGTTCTTCTTCCTGACTTGGTTCCCGAGTTACCTGACGATGGCGCAGCATCTCAGTATCAAGGACATGAGCATCGCGACGGTGCTGCCCTGGGTGCTCGGCTTCTGCGGCCTCGCCGCCGGCGGCACGCTGTCGGACGCGGTCTACCGCCGCACCGGCCGCGCGCTATTCGCCCGCAAGCTGGTGCTCACCGTTTGCCTGAGCCTCGCCGCGGTGTCGGTCGCGCTTGCCGGGCTGGTGACGACGGTCGGCAGCGCGCTCATGCTGATGAGCGCCGCCGTCTTCTTCCTTTACCTCACCGGCAGCACCTATTGGGCGATCCTGCAGGACACCGTCCGCGGCGAGAACATCGGCGGCGTCGGCGGCTTCATCCACATGATGGCGAACTGCGCCGGCATCATCGGGCCGACGGTCACGGGCTTCATCGTCCAGTACACCGGTGTCTTCACGAGCGCCTTCGTCTTGGCCGGCGGTGTCGCGATCCTGGGCGTCTTGTGCGTGCTGATCTTCGTCAAGCCGATCGAGAGCACGCTGGCGCCGGACGCTGCCATGGCGCTGCACTGAGGCGCCCCGATGCTGCAATGCCAGTCAACCGCGGTCGTCGACTGCGCATAGGAACAAGGAGCATCCCATGGAACAGACTTGGCGCTGGTGGGGCCCGAGCGACCTTATAACCCTGTCCGATATTTGCCAGGTGGGCGCGACCGGCATCGTGACCGCCCTGCACGACGTGCCGACGGGCGAAGTGTGGACCCGCGATGCGATCGCCGAGCGCAAGCGCATCATCGAGGCCGACCCAAGCCTCGGCCTGCGTTGGAGCGTGGTGGAAAGCGTGCCCGTCCATGAAAGCATCAAGCTGGCCGAGGACGGCGCGGCGTCCTATTACGAGGCGTATCGTGAAACGCTGCGCAACCTCGGCGAGGCCGGGATCGGCACGGTCTGCTACAATTTCATGCCGGTGCTGGACTGGGCGCGTACCCAGCTCCGCCATCCGTTGCCCGGCGGCGCGACGGCGCTGCGCTTCAACGCCCATGAGTTCGCCGCCTTCGACATCCACATGCTGGACCGTCCAGTGGCGGAGGCGGACTATTCCCCGGACGTGCTCGCCCGCGCCCGCGCCTGGTTCGGCGCGGCAACCGAGGACGACAAGCGCACCCTGCTCGCCACCATCATGGCCGGCCTGCCCGGCGCCTTCGACCGCTACGACATCGAGGGGCTGCGCGGCATGCTCGCCCGCTATCGCCATGTTGGCCGTGCCGAGCTGCAAGCCAACCTCGCCCGCTTCCTTGAGGAGGTCGTCCCCACGGCGGAGCAGGCCGGGGTCCGCCTGGCGATCCATCCGGACGATCCGCCGCGCCCGCTGCTCGGCCTGCCCCGCATCACCTCCACCGCGGAGGACATCGCATTCATCCTCGACGCGGCGCCATCCTCCTCGAACGGCCTCACGCTGTGCACGGGCTCGCTCGGCGCACGCCCGGCCAACGACCTGCCGGCCATCGCCCGGCGCTTCGCGGACCGAATCCATTTCGTGCACCTACGCAACGTGAGCACCGAGCCGGACGGGTCGTTCATGGAGGCCGACCATCTCGGGGGGGACACGGACATGGTGGCCGTCGTACGCGCGCTGCTCGAGGAGCAAAAACGCCGGCGTGACGCGAATGACCCGCATTGGCGCCTGCCCTTCCGCCCGGACCATGGGCACGAGCTGCTGGACGATGTCGGCAAGGGCACCCATCCCGGCTACCCGGCGATCGGCCGCATGCGCGGGCTGGCCGAGATCCGCGGCGTCATGGTGGCGCTCGCCCAGCAGAACGGGTTCCCGACTTGAGCCCTGACTTAAGCATCGACCGCTTGTGCAACGCCACGCTGGCGCGGCTTCCTGGCAACGTGGCCCGGCCCCGCTACGACCGCAGGGCGGTCAGGACAGGAATTGTGCACCTCGGCCTAGGCGCCTTTCACCGCGCTCACCAGGCCGCCTACACCGAAGCGGTGCTTGCCGCGGGAGACCTGCGCTGGGGCATCACCGCCGCCAGCTTGCGCAGTACGGACACCCGCGACGCGCTCGCGCCGCAAGACGGGCTTTATACGTTGAATGTCCGTGGCGAGACGGACCAGCTGGCCGTGATCGGCAGCGTGGGCCGGGTGCTCGTGGCGCCCCAGGACCCGGCGGCGCTGCTCGACGCCATGTGCGCTCCCACCATCGCGATCGTCAGCCTCACCGTGACCGAAAAGGCCTATTGCCGGGACCCTGCCACCGGCACGCTGGACGATGCGCATCCGGACATCGTGCATGACCTAATCCACCCGCATGCCCCGCGGTCGGCGCTGGGTTTGCTGACGGCCGCCGTCGCCCGGCGGCGTCGCGAGGGCGTGCCGCCGTTCACCGTGCTGTGCTGCGACAACCTTCCGGCGAACGGCCGCACGCTGCATCGGCTGCTCACCCGCTTCGCCAATCTGCGCTCGCCCGATCTCGGCGATTTCGTGGAAAACGAGATCGCCTGCCCGGACACCATGGTCGACCGCATCGTGCCGGCGACCACGGCGGAGGACCGTGCAAGCGTCGCGGCGACGCTAGGTCTGCAGGACGCCTGGCCAGTGATCGCCGAGCCGTTCACCCAATGGGTCATCGAGGACCGTTTCTCCGCCGGGCGTCCGGCTTGGGAGAGTGCCGGCGCCTTGTTGGTGGCCGACGTGGCGCCGTTCGAGGCGATGAAGCTGCGCCTGCTGAACGCCAGCCATTCCGGCCTTGCCTATTTGGGCTATTTGGCCGGCGCGGAAACGGTCGCCGACGCGATGCGGGATCCTGGCCTCGCCGGGTTTGCGGCGCGCCTCATCGACGACGCGGTCCCCACCCTGGCACTGCCTCCTGGCACGGACGTGGCGGGCTACAAGCACGCCCTGCTCGCCCGGTTCCGCAACCCTGCGCTCCGCCACCGCACGTGGCAGATCGCCATGGACGGTTCGCAGAAACTGCCGCAGCGCGTGCTGGGGACGATGCGGGACCGACTGGCGCTGGGCCTGCCCATCGACGCCCACGCGCTCGTGGTCGCGGGCTGGATGCGTTACGTGGCAGGGACCGACGAGCAGGGCCAGGCGATCGATGTGCAGGACCCGATCGCGCCGGAGCTGGCGTCGCTGGCGCGTGAGGCCGGGCCGGTGGCCGATCGGCTGGCAGGCGCGCTGCTCGGGGTGGGGTCGGTGTTCGGCCGGCTCGGCGACGATCCGCGCGTTCACGCCGCGGTCACCACGGCGCTGGCCCGGCTGTATGCACTCGGAGCGCGACGGGCTGTGCAGGCATGACCGCACGGGTCGCCTGCATCGGCGAATGCATGGTGGAATTGCGGGAGCAGCCGGATGGGCAGCTCCGGCGCGGCTATGGCGGCGACACGCTGAACACCGCCGTCTACCTTGCGCGGTTGGGCGTCGCGGTGGACTACGTGACGGCGCTGGGCGACGATGCTTGGAGCGACGAGATGCTCGCGCGCTGGCGGGAGGAGGGGATCGGCACCCGGCTGGTGTATCGGCTCCCAGGCCGCCTGCCCGGCCTTTACATCATCCAGACCGATGCGCAGGGCGAGCGCCGCTTCCTGTATTGGCGCGACAGCGCCGCCGCCAGGCATTTATTCGATCATCTCGACCCGGCGGAACTGCTGGCCTACGACGCGATCTATTTGTCCGGCATTACGCTCTCGATCTACGGCGCTGCGGCGCGGGCCGTGCTGCTCCAGGCACTTTCGGACGCCCGGGATCGCGGCGCACGCGTGGTGTTCGACACCAACTTCCGCCCGCGCGGCTGGCCGGACCGGGCCGCGGCGCGCGCCGTGTCTGCGCAGATGTATGGGTTGGCTGACATCGTGTTGGCCTCCACCGAAGACCTTGGGCTGCTTTACGGCGAGGCGGGCGCGGCGGAGTTACTGGACCACGCCATCACAACGGAGATCGTGCTGAAGCTGGACCGCCCGGCTTCCCGCGTCCTGCATGGCGGCGGCGACCTGCTGGTGCGGGCCGGCCCGGTGGAGCGGGTGGTCGACACGACGGCTGCCGGCGACAGCTTCGCCGCTGCCTACCTTGCCGCCCGCTTGCGCGGCGTGATGCCCGAGGCTGCGGCCCACGCCGGGCACGACCTCGCCGGCGTGGTCGTGGGATACGCGGGCGCCATCATGCCACGGGCCGCGATGAAGTTGCATACCGATGCGAAGGAGGCCGAACGATGAGTGCCAATCCGTCCCGCCAGAGCCAGCTTGCCGAGCTGCTGGCGTTGGGGCGCGTCATCCCCGTCATCACCATCGATCGGTTGGAGGATGCAGTGCCGCTGGCACGCGCCCTCGTGGCGGGCGGGGTGCGCCTGCTGGAGATCACGCTGCGCACCCCGGCTGGGCTGGCCGGGGCCGAGGCGATCATCCGCCACGTGCCGGGCGCGGTGGTCGGCATCGGCACGGTGCTCACGCCGGCGGACCTGCGCCACGCTGTCGACATCGGCGCCCGTTTCGCGCTCAGCCCTGGCGCGACCCCGGCGCTGCTCGACGCGGCGGCGACGGCCAGCATTCCGTTTCTGCCCGGCGTCGCCACGGCTTCCGAGCTCATGGAAGCCATGGCCCGCGGCTTCGATACGGCCAAGTTCTTTCCTGCTGCCTCCGCTGGCGGCCTGGCCTATTTGAAGGCGCTCGCGGGGCCGTTCCCCCATGCCCGGTTTTGCCCGACCGGCGGCATTACCGAGGCGAACGCCGCCGAATGGCTTACGCAGCCGAACGTGGTCGCCGTGGGCGGCTCGTGGCTTACCCCCAGCGCGGAGATCGCGGCGGGGCAGTGGGACTCGATCCGCGCGCGCGCAGCTCGCACCCGGATGCATTTGGAACGGCGTTGCCAGCTTGATGGTTGAGGCGCTGCCAGGAGCTTACGGCTGATCAGGGTCTCACGCTGCGGACGCGAGGCCGGTCACCTCGCGCCGGGTGCGGAAGGCGGCGTCGCGGGCGGCGCGATGCTGGTCGTCCATCGGATGGTGACGGCGGAGCTGGAAGTGGTTGTGGATGCGGCTACGGGCTGAGAGGAAACGCTGCGCAGCTTATCGGTAACGACCACGCGCGGGGCGTATTGCGGGCCGCGCAGCAGCTTACCGCATCCTAAACTTCGTTCCGGGCCCGCTTGACGTGGAGGACGTGCGCCTCCTGTCCTCGGCAGGCCGGCGGCTTGCTAGTTTTACCTGGCTCTGCCTAGATCGGCGCAACAGCAATAGTGTCGTAGCGGAGGAATAGATGCCGAGTAGGCGGACTTGTCTTGGTTGGCTGACCCTAGCGCTCTGCGCAGTGCTGTCGTTGACCGTTTCCGCCACGGCCATGGCACAGACCACGGCGGAGATCGTCAAGCGCGGGAAGGTCCGCATCGGCGTACTGACCGGCTCCCCGCCAATGGGCATGGTGGACGGCACTGGCAATCCGATCGGCTATGACGTGGACATGGCAAACCTGCTGGCCAAGTACCTCGGCGTTCCAGTGGAACTCACGCCCCTTACGCCGCCGGCGCGCATCCCGGCGCTGCAGTCCGGCAAGGTGGATTTCCTGGTGTCCACACTCGCCCCGACCCCGGCCCGTGCGCTGACTGTCGACTTCACCCAGCCCTACAACGCCTTCCAGATGGCGGTCATCGGCAAGAAGGCCGCCGCGATTAAAAGCCTCGACGACCTGAAGGACAAGTCGGTCGGCGTGAACCGCGGCTCGAGCCAGGAGAGCGCGCTGCAGCGTGTCGCAATCCCAGGCCTCAAGATCACTCGATTCGAAGATGACAGCACGGTGGTGCAAGCCCTGATCGCCGGCCAAGTCGATGCCGCCGCGGTGCCGGACACCGTGGTCATCGACTACCTGAAGAACCGGGCGGACGCCGATGTGGAGAGCAAGTTCATCTTCTTCCAGCAGCCCAACAGCATCGCCGTGCGCAAGGGCTCGGACGAGCTGCTGCGCTGGCTGAACAACACGATCTATTTCGTGAAGGTCAGCGGGGAGTTGGACGAGATCGCCCGCAAGTGGACCGGCGCGCCCCTGCCGAACATGCCGACCTTCTGATCGGATACGGCGGCCGGTGCCGTTCACCTTCGATTTCGGCCCGGTCGCCGCCCACGCCGACGTCATCCTCGACGGGGTTTGGCAGACGCTCTACCTATCGGGGGTCGGCATCGTGCTCGGCCTCCTGCTCGGCGTGCTGCTTGCCATGTCCCGCGGGCTTATTCCGCGGGCGATCCAGCGCCTGCTGGACGGCTATATCGAGGTAATCCGAAACACCCCCTTCCTGATCCAGCTGTTCCTCATCTTCTTCGGCCTGCCCGCGCTTGGCCTGCGGTTGAACGCGACGCAGGCCGCGATCGTGACGATCATGCTCAACCTCGGCGCCTACGCGACCGAGATCATCCGCGCCGGCATCGACAACATCCATCCCTCCCAGCTCGAGGCCGGCGCATCGCTGGCGCTGACCCGGCTCCAGGTGTTCCGCTACGTCGTGCTGATGCCGGCATTGGCCCGGGTGTGGCCGTCGCTGACCAGCCAATTCGTGCTCACCCTGCTCAGCACCTCCATCTGCTCCTTCATCTCCGTGCAGGAGCTGTCGGGCTCGGCCGCACAGGTGGAGAGCGATACGTTCCGCTCGTTCGAGACCTACATCGTGGTCACGGTGGTCTACCTCGTTTTGTCGCTGCTGCTGCGACTGGTGCTGCTGGGCGTGGGCGAGGTGCTGTTCCCCCGCGGATCCGGGCTGCGCCGCTTGATGGGAGGGCAGCGGTGATCCACACGCTGGGGCCGGAGCAGGTCCTGTTCATCGTCGCAGCACTCCGCTGGACCTTGGCGTTGACGGTGCTGTCGCTGCTGATCGGCGGCGCGGCCGGCTTCACGGTCGCGATCGCGCGGGTCAGCCCGATGCGCGGCCTGCGTTGGGCGGCGGCCGGATATATCGGCGTGATCCAGGGCGTGCCGGCGCTCATGCTGCTGTTCCTCGCCTATTACGGGCTGTCACTCGCCGGGCTGGAGCTGCCGCCCTTGGCCGCGGCCTCGATCTCGCTGGCGTTCTACGTCAGCGGCTACCTGGCCGATATCTGGCGCGGCGCCATCCAGTCGGTGCCGTGGCAGCAATGGGAGGCGTCGGGCAGCCTGGCGATGACGCGGCTGCAGCAGCTCCGCTACGTGGTGCTGCCCCAGGCCCTGCGCATCGCGACGCCTCCGACGGTCGGGTTCGCGGTGCAGGCGGTGAAGAACACCTCCATCGTCTCCATCGTGAATGTGGTGGAGGTCGCGCGCGCCGGGCAGCTCATCAACAACGTCACCTACGAGCCGTTCCGGGTATATGGCCTGGTGGCGGTGCTGTATTTCGCGATCTGCTGGCCGATATCGCTGCTGGCGGGCCGGCTGGAAAGGAGGCTCGATGTCCGTCGTCAGCGTTGAGGGCGTGGTCAAGCGCTACGGCGTGCTGGAGGTGCTGCAGGGCGTCTCCCTCCAGGTGGAGGCCGGCCAGGTCGTCGCCATCATCGGCCGCAGCGGGTCCGGCAAGAGCACCCTGCTCCGCTGCCTGAACGGGCTGGAGGTGATCCAGGGCGGCAGCATCACGGTGGCCGGGCACGTGCTGGACGGCGCGGGCAAGAACCTGCGCGCCCTGCGCCAGGACGTCGGCATCGTGTTCCAGTCCTACAACCTGTTTCCGCATCTGCGGGTGGGGGAGAACATCATGCTCGCCCCACGGGTGGTGAAGAAGATGCCGGCAGCGGAGGCGACGCGGGTCGCGAAGGCGGTGCTGGCGGAGGTCGGGCTGCCGGACAAATGGGCGAGCTACCCCGACAACCTGTCCGGCGGCCAGCAGCAGCGCGTGGCCATCGCGCGGTCCCTGGCGATGCAGCCGAAGGTGATGCTGTTCGACGAGGTGACCTCGGCCCTTGACCCGGAGCTGACGCTGGAGGTGCTGGCGACGCTGGAGCGCCTGGCGCAGGGCGGGATGACCATGCTGCTGGTGACGCACGAAATGGCCTTCGCGCGCCGCATCGCCGACCTCGTCGTGTTCATGCACCAGGGCAAGGTGTGGGAGGCCGGCCCGCCGTCGGAGGTGTTTGGCCGCCCGCAGACGCCCGAGCTCCGCCAGTTCATCCGCACCGAGGCGTCCGACGGCCATCCGGTGGCCGCCCCGTTGGGCGACGCGCCCGGATAGGCGGCATCCGCCTCAGAACGCCAGTTGCACCTTCATCGCCTGCTTGCGGTCGGAGGCGAGGTCGAAGGCACGGCCGGCCTCGGCAGCGGGCAACACCGCGGTCAGCAGCGGGCGGACGTCGATCCGGCGGCTGCCGATGAAGCCGACCGCCCAGGCGAACTCCTCGTGGAAGCGGAAGGTGCCGCGCAGGGTCAGCTCCTTGGCGACCACCATGTTGAGCGGCAGCGCGGTCTCCGCACCGCCATTGCCGATCTGCACCAGCACCGCCTGGGGGCGGGCAGCGGCGCAGGCAGCGGCGATGGCCGGGCCGGCGCCGGAGGCCTCCAGCACCACGTCGAAATAGCCCTTGTCCTGCGTGAACCCGGCCAGGCCGTTCGGCTCGGCCGCCATGTTGACCGTCCGGTCCGCGCCGACGCGCCGGGCGAGTGCCAGCGGCTCGTCCAGCAGGTCCGTCACCACGATCTCCCGTGCGCCGCCATGGCGGGCTACCAGGACAGACAGCGCCCCGATCGGGCCGCAGCCGGATACCAGCACGCGCTTGCCCAGCAGCGGCCCGGCCTGGCGGGCGGCGTGCAGGCAAACGGCGAGCGGCTCGGCGAACGCCGCCTCGGTCAGGTCGGTGCCGGCGGGCAGGGGATGCGCCTGGTCCTCCTGGCAGACCAACTGCTCGCGGAAGCCGCCATGGACGTGCGGGTTGCGCATGGCGCTGCCGTAGAAGCGCATGTCCAGGCAGTGCTGGGCCAGGCCTTCCAGGCAATAGCGGCAGTGCCCGCATGGGGCTGACGGGCTGACGGCCACCCGGTCCCCGGCGGCGACCCGGGTCACGCCCGGGCCGACGGCGGACACGGTGCCGGCGATCTCATGCCCCAGGATCATCGGGTGCTGGATGCGCACGGTGCCGAAGCCGCCATGGTGGTAGTAGTGCAGGTCCGAGCCGCAAATGCCGCCGGCGCCGATCCGGACGGCGACCTCGCCCGGGCCCGGCGGTTCGGCCGCCGTCCACTCGTCAAGGCGGAGATCGTGCGGCGCGTGGATGACGACGGCTTTCATGGCATTCTCCCAGGCTTGTCCAGGCCGACGGCTCCCAGGCCCATGCGGCAGGACGCAGCGTTATCGGCAACACTCCGGAAACACCAGGGCAGACCGGGCTGCGAAGGATAAGCAGCGGGATAAGTTTATTCGATCTGGCCGGACGGTGCGCGCTGGTCACCGGCTCGGGCCAGGGGATCGGCCTCACCCTAGCCTCCGGCTTGGGTCAGCGTGGTGCAGGAATCTCCAGCGTCGCCGCACGCCGGCTGAGCGCCGTGTGGTCGGGCACACGCCACTCGAGGCCGAGCAGGCTGACGATGGGGCCGAGCAGCCCCTCGGCTTGCCGGTAGGCCAGGCGGAACACCGCCCGCAGCGTGAGCGCCGTCAGGATGGCGAGCGGTGAATACCGGGACTGCGCGCCTCGTCGGTAATCCACACCGTCAAACTGCCGCGCTGGCGCGTAGTGGGTCAGTGTTCCGCTGTCGTCATACGCCGTCATTGCGAGCCGGCTTCGGCGCGGCAATCCAGGGCCGCCTGACTTGGAACGCGGGCGTGCGGCCCCTGGTTCGCCGCGTCGCTACGCTCCTCGCAATGACCGAATTTGTTGCGGTCAAACGGTGCTACGCTGTGTAGCAGCAAAGCCAGCCGCAAACTGACCCACTATCCGCTGGCGCAGGCTGGCGTCATAAGCTGGCCAGTTCATCACCTTGTGCTGCTGCCTTGGGATGTGGTGACGGCGGCCCTGGTTCAGCTTGAAGGGCAAGATGGGCATCCGGAATTCAGGAGGGTGATCCCCTACGCCACCTCGCAGCTCGGAACCATTGCCTGATCCGTGCACCGCGCTGGCTCCAGCGCGAAGCACTTGGCGTCGTCCAGCAAGCCTGAAAGGTTGACCAGATCCGATGCGGCCATGACGGAAGCTCCTCGCGCGAGCAGGCCACCTACTCCCGCTTCCGTCCGCATATTAGAGGCCTTCAGCCCCGCTTTCCGCTCGTGCCCTCACCACCCTGGAATCCAACAAGAGCCATTAGCTAATTTGAAATGCACCCTCAGCTGGATCAGTCACATTCCGTCTGCATGAGGTTCTGCAAAACTGGGACGACCGGCGGACCTGGCTGCAAGCGGACGGAAGCAGCGGTGTTGCTCCCGTCCGCCTGCTACTCGGTCAGGCCAGCCTATTCAGCCTTTCGGCATCATCACCGTGTCGATGACGTGGATCACGCCATTCGAACACACGATATCGGCCTGAGTCACATGGGCGCCATTGATGACGACGCCGTTCGTTCCGTCGACATGAAGCTCCTCGCCTCCGGCCGACTTTGGCGTCAGGGTCTTGCCGGTCACATCGGCAGCCATGACCTTGCCCGGCATCACGTGCAGCATCAAAATCTTGGTCAGCTTATCCTTGCTGGCGGGCTTGACGAGTTCATCGACGGTCCCGGCCGGGAGCTTGGCAAACGCGTCGTCGGACGGTGCGAACACGGTGAATGGGCCGGCGCCCTTCAGCGTCGCTCCCAGTCCCGCAGCGGTAACCGCGGCGACGAGAGTCTTGAACGATCCGGCCGCGACGGCGGTGTCGACGATGTCGTGTGTTGTTCCGGACATTTGGAAATCCCCTGGAGGACGCTGCGCCCTCGACTGCCCCCAGATCGGAGGCCTTCCCCAGATGGGCGACTTTGTGCTTCTGACAATCTCGAAATTTTATCGTAATACTTCGTGATCTCCCTTGTAATTACCCAGCGCGACGGCTGTTTACAAAATATGTGGACTGCGGCGAAGTGATCTCGCAGTTGCGTAGGATATGTGAACCTTGGAGGAATCTTTGTAGTGATCGACCTTTCACTCGGCCAATACAACCTAGTTTATAACGCATTCTCATTTACGATCGCTATGATGGGGGCGGCTACGGTATTCTTCTTCCTGGGCCGCAGCCAGGTGTCGAGGGATTACAAGACTGCGGTTACGATCACCGGCCTGGTCACGCTGATCGCGGGATATCACTACTTCCGCATATTCGGCAGCTGGGAAGCCGCATACACCGTCTCCAACGGCACGGTGAAGCCATCTGGAGGTCCGAACTTCAACGATGCCTACCGCTACGTCGACTGGCTGCTAACGGTGCCGCTGCTAATGACCGAACTGGTGCTCGTCATGAAGCTGCCCAACGCCGAGAGCTGGTCCAAAGGCACACGGCTCGGGCTGCTCGCTGCGGTGATGATCATCCTCGGCTACCCCGGCGAGGTCACCAGTTCGTTCAGCACACGCTGGATTTTCTGGGTTCTCGCGATGATCCCGTTCCTGCTTATCGTTCGCGACCTATTCGTCGGCCTTCGCGAGTCGATCGCCAAACAGCCTGACAACGTGCGCGGCCTAGTGAATGCGGCTCGTTGGCTGACGGTGCTCTCATGGGCGTTCTATCCAATCGTGTTCATCTTTCCGATGATCGGCTTCTCTGGTGCTGGTGCGGAGACGGCGGTGCAGGTCGGCTACACGGTCGCCGACATCGTATCCAAGGTCGGGCTTGGTTTGCTCGTCTACATCATATCGGTGCGTAAGTCGGAGGTGGAGGTTCCGTCCAGGGCCGCCGGAACGCCTCTCGCTGCCGCCGAATAGTGACCTCAACACACGTCCTAGCAGTCGCCCGGGCCACATTCTTGACAAGGGATGCGACCCGGGCGGCCGGTCTGCTTGGGACCGCGACGGCCTACCACTCGGCTACTGGCGGCGGTGCTTGGCGCATGGACCTTGCCCTACAATGTGGCGCAGCCCTCAGTGTGCCATGGCAAGATGTGGCCGTTCTGGCTGCTGCTTGCGAGTTGGTCCATCAGGCGTCCATTGTGCATGACGATGCGCAGGACTGCGCAACCCTGCGGCGAGGTCGTGAAAGCGTCGCCGGGCGATATGGCGCCCCGGTTGCGATCTGTGTCGGAGACCACTTACTCGCCAGCGCGTTCGGATTGCTCGCTGAGCAGCCTCGCGTGTCCAGGTTGATCCAGCTGTTTGCCTCTCGCATCTCCGAGATGGCAGCTGGCCAAGCAGCCGAGTTTGCAGCGTCTCTTTGGACGACGATGACGCTGGAACATTATCAGTCTCTGGCCGGCGGGAAAGCCGGTGCTGCCGTCGCATTGCCGCTTGAAGGGGCTGCTTTGCTGGCTCGCCTGTCCGAACAGGATGCAGCGATTGCCGGCAGGATCGGCCATACATTAGGCGTGGCATATCAGGTCGGCGACGATGTGTCTGATCTTGCCGCCGACCTAGGCCATGGCGCGCTGAATGGCGTCGTGGCCTCCGCACTGCACACATCATCTTTGCTCGAGCGTGTAGAATTGCTGGCACTGCTCGCCCGCGCCCGGGGGGTCGGGCTTTCGACCGATGAGGCTGAGTTCGAGGCATCGCGCCTAGGGCCGCACGCCAGGCGTATGACGCAATGGGCTCGGACCTTGCTTGACGGGATCGCCGGAGACATAGCGGCGCATAGGCTTGGCCCGACGCTATCCGCCGCCGCCGCGGCACTTGCGTGCCGCTTGGATGCACCGCCACTGGCGCAATACCATGCCGCGTGACGCAGGGCCGCCGGATGCACCACGCGCCGTAGTCGTCGGCGCGGGATTAGGTGGAATTGCGGCCGCGTTGCGCATTCGCCGGCTCGGCTATGACGTAACCCTGGTCGATCGATTGCCGGCGCTTGGCGGCCGGGCCCGAGTGTTCCGCCACGACGGCTTCACCTTCGATGCCGGGCCGACCGTCATCACTGCGCCGCAACTGTTCAACGAGCTGTTCGCCCTGTTTGGCGAACGCATCGACGATCATGTGGAGATGCTGCCGGTCCGTCCCTGGTACCGCATCCTGTTCGCCGATGGTCGCCAGTTCGACTACGGCAGTACCGCAGCCGAGATGCGGGCCGCCGTCGCCGCTTTCTCGCCCGCCGATGTCGACGGTTACGACCGCCTGATGTGCCGGTCGCGTGCCATCTTCGAGGTCGGGTTCGAGCGCTACGGCGCGCAGCCATTCCATACGCTGGGCTCCATGGCGCGCGCGTTGCCGGCGATCCTGCGATTGGGCGGCTATCGCTCCGTCTCGGCCCTTGTGCGCCGCTTCATCAAGGACGAGTCGCTGCAGCGCGTGTTCAGCCTGCAGCCTTTGCTGGTCGGCGGGCATCCGTTCCGCACCTCGGCGATCTATGCCCTTATCCCCTACCTCGAACAGCGCTGGGGCGTGTGGTATCCGCGCGGTGGGACCGGCGCGCTGGTGGCGGCGCTCGCGGGATTGATGAGTCGCCAGGGTATCCGGATCATGACCGGGCACACCGTATCCAGCATCCAAGTCATAGGCGGGCATGTATCCGGCGTCGTTTTGGAGGACGGCACGGTCTTGCCTGCCGAGATCGTCGTCGCCAATGCGGACGCGCCACAGGTGCGGAACCTGCTACCGAGCCCATCTAGCGGCACCGACCGCATGGCTTATTCCATGGGGCTTTATGTGCTCTGCTTCGGCACTGACCGTACTTGGCCGGATGTGGCGCATCACACGATCATCCTGGGGCAGCGCTGGCGCGCTTTGCTGGACGAGATCTTCGATGGCGCCACGGTGCCTGACGATCCGAGCCTCTATTTGCACCGCCCAGCCGCCACGGACCCCAGCCTGCAACCGCCGGGGCAAGACGGATTCTATGTGCTGGCCCCCGTTCCCAACATGCGCGCGGGCATAGATTGGGAGCGTGCAGCGCCGCTGCTTCGCGACCGGGTGATCGCAATGCTGGAGGAGCGCGTGCTGCCCGGCCTTTCCAGCCACATCGTGACCGAGCGGGCGATGACCCCGCCGGATTTCGCCCATGACTACCTGAGCAGGCACGGCGCAGGCTTCTCGGTTGCGCCGACACTGCTGCAATCTGCCTGGTTCCGATTCCATAACAAGGGGCCGGTGCCGGGCCTGTATCTCGTCGGTGCCGGAACCCACCCGGGTGCCGGCGTGCCCGGTGTACTGACGTCGGCCAAGGTGGTCGAGGCTCTCGTGCAGCAGGAGATCGTCCGGTGAGCATAGCCATGCTCGCCCACCACGGCCGCAGTTTCCGCCTTGCCGGCCGCCTGCTGCCCGGCGCAACGCTGGAGGACGCGGCGGAGCTATACGCGTTTTGCCGCACGGTGGACGACCTGGCCGACGAGGCGACCGACCCAACCGTTGCCCATGCCGCGTTGCAGTCCGTCCGCCGGGCAATCCTCTCGGATGACAGGCGACATCCGGAAGCAGTCCGGTTCCTGGCATTGCAGGATCGCACCGGCGTCAGCACGCCCGCCGCGATCCACCTGATCGACACGGTGCTCGACGACACAGGCGCCGTCCGCATCGCCGACGAGGCCGCTTTGCTGAAATATGCCTACGGCGCCGCTGGCACTGTCGGGTTGCTGATGTGCGCCGTGCTTGATGCAAGGAATCCTTTTGCAGAGGCGCATGCAATCGATCTCGGCATGGCCATGCAACTGACCAACATCGCGCGCGACGTGATGGAGGACGCGGCGCGCGACCGCATCTATCTTCCCGCCGCGTGGCTGCCGCTCGGCATGCAGCCGGCGGACATCCCGGACGCAGCCGGCCCGGTGTTCGCCGTCGTGCAGCGGGTGCTGGCACGCGCCGACCGCTTGTATCGCAGCGCGGAGCTTGGGTACCGCTACTTGCCCAGGCGCATGTGCCCTGCCATCCGCGCCGCCGCCCGGCTGTATGAAGAAATCGGGCTGCGGGTGCTGCGCTACGGCCCCGGCTACCTGCAGGGTGGGCGCTGCGTGGTGCCGATGCGGCGCAAGCTGCTGGTGCTGGCCAAATGCCTGGGCGAACGGACCCGTGCCGGCCCGCACGACGCCGCGCTGCACGCCGTGCTCTGCGGTTTGCCTGGCACGCACGCATGAGCCGGCCGGACTACGATGTCGCGATCCTCGGCGCGGGCCTTGCCGGGCTCAGCTTGGCCGTACGGCTGGCGGAGCCGCAATTTGCCGGAATGCGTGTCCTTGTCGTGGACCGGCGCACGTCGTTCGGGCGGGATCGGACGTGGTCCTATTGGGCATTGCGCTCACACCCATTCGCTGCCGCCGTAACGGCGTCTTGGGATCGATGGGCCGTCATCGGCGACGGGCGGGAGGCGGTGCGGCACGCCCCCGGACTGCGCTACGAGACGATCCCGGCCGATGCGCTGTATCGCGTGGCGCTCGACCGCCTGCGGGCCGCGCCGCATATCGACCTGCGGCTCGGAGTCACTGCAGACGCCGCGGAAAGCCCCGGCGCGGTCCAGATCCAGCTTGGTGCGAACTCGGTCCGCGCGACCGTCGCGTTCGACACCCGGCCGGCACCGGAGCTGGGCCGGCACGGGTTGACGCAATGCTTCCTTGGGCAGGAGATCGAAACCGAGCGGTCCGTATTCGACCCGACAACGGCGACGCTGATGGATTTCCGCTGTGCTCAATCGGGTGCGGCGCATTTCACCTACGTGCTGCCCACCACGGAGCGGCGGGCGCTGGTCGAGGACACCTGGTTCGCGCCCGCCGGTCTCCGCCCGCCGGATCACCGCCGCGCCATTCGCGACTACATGGCGAAGCGGCACGGCGTGGACCGCTTCGACGTGCTGTTCGAGGAGCAAGGTGCGCTGCCGATGGACCCCGTGTTCCGCCCCCGTCCCGGCCGGCGGTTACAACCGCTTGGCTCACCTGGCGGAGCCAACCGGCCCAGCACGGGGTATGCGTTCAACGCCGTCCAGGCGCGTTGCGACCTGATCGCGGCGGATTTGGCTGCTAAGCGCCTGCCCGGCGCGCCCCGTACACGGCCTTGGTTGGTCCGCGCGATGGACAGCATCCTGCTGCGCTTGCTCGAGGCCCGGCCGGAAGAGGCGCCGCGCGTGTTTGCCGCCCTGTTCGCGCGCTGTCCGCCGGGTGCGCTGGTGCGCTTCCTCAACGACGCGGCGAGCCCAGCCGACTTTCTTGCGGTCAGCGCGGCGATCCCTTGGGCGCCGACGCTGGGTATGGCCGGCCGTATGGCCGTTGGACGGATGCGATGGGCAGCGTCTGGCTAGGCCCCGCCCTTCGGCTGCAAACGGCAGTAGCGGCGGGCGTGATGGCGGCGTTCTGCCTCGCGTCGCTCGCGGGATGGCGCTTTGGGGCTGCAGCGCAGCTTGGTGTGCTGCTGAGCGGGATCGTCGTGACCGGCTTTCCGCACGGCGCGTTTGATCACCTGCTCGCGCGGCCTGTGTTGGAGCCGTGGCTCGGCCGGACATGGTCCCTGCTGTTCCTGGCCGGCTATGTCGGCTTGGCCGGGCTGGTTTGGCTGGGGTGGCAGACGATGCCAGCAGCCACACTGGCAGCATTTCTGGCGGCGTCGGTGGTGCATTTCGGCCTAGGGGACGCCGCGGACGGGCTCGCGCCAGCCAGAGTCCCCCGCGCCGTCGCCGTGCTGGCCTACGGCGCGCTGCCGCTGCTGCTGCCAATGGCGTTGCACCCGGCCGAGGCGGCACCGGTGCTTGCGGCACTGGGCGACGTGTCCGTTCCCGTCATGGAACA
Source organism: uncultured Acetobacteraceae bacterium (assembly GCA_964244305.1). Classification (GTDB taxonomy): domain Bacteria; phylum Pseudomonadota; class Alphaproteobacteria; order Acetobacterales; family Acetobacteraceae; genus CAHJXG01. Next base: position 582 of record CAXTJW010000016.1, on the reverse strand, counting down.
CGCGCTGCACGGCACGGCTTGGCTCCTTCCAGCCTGGTGGGCGGCGTTCGGCTGGGTGGTGATCGCGGCCTGGCGGGAGCGGCGCGGGGTGGCCGAGCGCCTGGTTACCGCGGGCTGTTTCGTGCTGCTTCCGCCGCTGCTGGCGTTTGGCCTCTATTTCGCCTTTGGCCACGCCGTGCGGCACATGCTGTACTTAGGTGCATGGCACAACCGGCGTGATCGAGTGGCGGCAGCACGATGGCTGGCGCGGACAGCGGTGCCTGCCGGCATCGTTTGCGCGGTCGGCCTCGCCGCATTGGCGGCTGCCGGGCGGGACACGACGGTGGCGCTGCTCATGCCGAGTTTCCGCATCATCGCTGCCCTGACGCTTCCGCACATGATCGTCACGACGTGGCTTGAGGGCGGAGGTGATCCAGGAGGGACGTTGGAACATGAATAGGCTCCGCGACCTGCGATCCAGCGATTTGTTCCTGATGGTCGAGCATACGTTGTATGTCGCGCTGGGCGTCGTGCTTTCGGTGACTGCGCTGGCGGCATTGGCTGATGTGGTTCACACGCTCTGGAGCGCCGTTGCCGACTGGA